>CALJIH010000177.1 GCA_937974135.1 uncultured Cocleimonas sp.
CAAAGTATTTTTTAAAGAAACAATTCCAAAAGAGGTCGTAAATAATTTACTTTCAAGTATTGTTATTTAATACTTTGTTGCTTTCGAATAGAAAGTAATCATAAAAGCAACTTTCTAATTTAAAGTTGAATATTCAACTAAATTTCATACAGAATTCATCATCATTAGAATATAAATAGTAGCCATCAGTATTATCCGCAACACCTTCAATGATCACTTCTTTGATTTTTCCTGACATTGCTCCCGCTTTTGCATGAACCGTTAAACCAGCTTCAGGTACGGAATTCTTTTGTACATAACTTTTCCATTGATCTTTGTCAGTTTTTTCTATTTTCTTTCCTTCGTTAGATGCTTTTCTTAGAATCTCTAAAAAATCAAAGTAATTCACCTCATTAATCTGTGCCTGACCCATATCTTATCCTTCAGATTTAACATAACAATATCAGCATACCTATGCAGATAAACTCTTACAAGCGATGAATGTTAGTAGTTCACAAGCTTTTAAGCATTGATCTGTTGAACGTTACTTTTAAAAAACAACTTATTGTAAACCTGCATTTAATTCAGCCAAACTATTGATTGTTATCGTGGGTTCTATTCCCCAAGGATCAAAAAGTGCTTTCTCGCTACGTTTTACCCATGCTGTATTCATACCAACATTATATGCACCTAATACATCAAAAGGATTACTAGAGATCAACCACGCATTATTTGCAGCAGCATTGGTGGTGTTTAAAAAATGCGTATAAACCGCTGGATTAGGTTTAAATGTTTTTATTGTATCTACACTCACGACACCTAAGAAATAATCACGAATATTTGCTGCGACTAATAAACCTTCTACGGCTTCCTCATTCCCATTTGAGAATGCATAAAGACCATGACCACTTGCGGATAAGTTTTTCAAAGCCTCCACGACATCATCAAATGCAGGTAAGGTTTTATATATTGCGAGTAAGTCGCTTTTTTGATCACTGCTCAAACTAATTTCATAGAATAAACAGGTGTAGTCTAATGCTTGTTGGGTACAAACACCGAAATGCTGATAATCGTTCATTAGTCCCCGTCGAAAAGAATATTCTAATTGTTTCTCTCGCCAAGTATTGGCGAATGAGGGGGCCAATTGACCAATGATTTCAGTTAACTTATCAACCACACCATTGGTATCAATGAGGGTGCCGTAAACGTCGAATGCTAGGGTTTTATTCATAATAATGTATGAGGTCTTTGCCATAACCACCTAAAAGTAGGGGGGTGTCTTTTTAAATATCTTGATTTTAAATCAAGCCTTTAAAGCCTTAATTTCATCCAATGAATTAGGATCTTCGATTGTCGAAGGAACCATATATTCCTCACCATTAAAAATCTGACGCATGGTTTTGCGTAGAATTTTACCCGAACGTGTTTTAGGCAGTCTAGGAACCACATACACTTCTTTGAATGAAGCAACAGCTCCGATTTTCTCTCGGACTAAGGCAATCAACTCTGCGCTGATTTCGTCTTCGCTGCTTTCAATATCATTCTTTAGCACCACAAAACCCGTTGGCATTTGTCCTTTCAATTCATCATCGCGACCGATCACGGCGCATTCTGCAATGGCATCGTGCTTGCCAATGATTTCTTCCATTTCACCTGTAGATAAACGATGTCCAGCAACATTGATGACATCATCAACACGACCCATAACAAACAGATAACCGTCTTCATCATAGAAACCGCCATCACCACTGGTGTAATAACCATCATGCGTACCTAAATAGCCTGTTTTGAAACGTTCTAAATCGCCCCAAACAGTGGTTAAACAACTGGGTGGTAAAGGTAATTTAACGGCAATATCACCTTGTTCATTCGGCCCAAGTTCTTTGCTGTTTTCATCTAGTATGCGCACATCAAATCCTGGGCAGGGTACGGTCGCTGAACCAGGCTTAACGGGTTTTACTTCAATTCCCATCATATTAGAAGCAATCGCCCAACCAGTTTCTGTTTGCCACCAGTTATCAACAATCGGTAGTTTGAAGTTTTCTTCGAGCCATTCAAAAGTAGCAGGATCAAGTCTTTCGCCTGCTGAGTAAAAAGCTTCTAGGCATGATATGTCATATTTTTTTGCAAGATCGGCATTCGGGTCTTCTTTCTTAATTGCACGATAAGCAGTTGGTGCTGTAAATAACCCTCGTACTTTATGTTCTGAAATGACTCGCCAGAAGGCCCCAGCATCTGGTGTCATAATCGGTTTTCCTTCATACATAACGGTGGTGCATCCATGCAACAACGGCGCATAAACAATGTATGAATGCCCTACAACCCATCCTACATCAGAAGCTGCCCAATACACATCACCTGGGTCTATATTGTAGATAGCTTTCATACTGTATTTCAGCGCAACAGCATGGCCACCATTTTCGCGGATGACCCCTTTGGGTTTACCTGTCGTTCCAGAGGTATAGAGGATGTAGAGCAAATCATCACCGCGGACAGGAGTGCAATCTGCGGCTTGTGCTTTACTCACCGCTTGTTTCCAATCAATATCGCGTGGATGAGATAAATCGGCTGTTGCTTGTGGACGTTGGAATACCACACAATGCTCAGGTTTATGCTCTGCTATCTCAATGGCACTATCAATCAAAGGCTTATATTCGATAACGCGTTTTATTTCTATGCCGCACGAAGCGCTGAGAATAACTTTTGGTGTGGCATCGTCAATACGCACCGCGAGTTCTGGTGCAGCAAATCCACCAAATACTACAGAGTGGATCGCGCCTAAGCGTGCACAGGCATACATCGCAATTGCTGCCTCAGGGATCATCGGCATATAGATAATAACGCGATCGCCTTTTGTTACACCTAAGTCTTTTAGCATGCCTGCACAAAGTGCTACCTCATCGCGCAGTTCGCGAAAGGTGTAGGTTCTTTTGGTATCAGTTACGGGAGAATCATAAATGAGGGCAGCTTGATCAGCACGACCATTCTCTACATGGTGATCCAAAGCCATATAAGAAGTATTCATTTCTGCATCAGCAAACCAATGATGAATACCGTGTTCGTCTTCACTGAGAATATTCTTTGCTTCTTTAAACCAAGGCAGTGCGTCCGCTTGTTTTTTCCAGAAGGCTTCTGGATTCTGTTTAAAGGCATCAAACTCTTTTTGGTAACTCATTTCTTTCTCCGTTGGTTTACTGAGATCACCCAAGCTTCATGTTAATAGAAAGCAAAAGTCCCTAAATTCACGTTATTTTAGATACGAATCAAAAAATATACTAAATATCCTGCAAAAGTAGGGGGGTGTCTTTTTTATATTTTAGTTAACATATTTATAGTTCATTTTGATTAAAATGCATCTGCAGGAATTCGCACTGAGCCTTCCATAAGAACTCTGGCACTGCGACTCATTATGACTTTTTCTACACTCCACTCGCCATCTTGTTGTTTCGCAACAGCTCCTACTTTTAAAGTTCCAGAAGGATGCCCAAATCTAACGGATGCTAAAGCTCCGCCACCTGCTGCACTATTAACTAGAGTGCCGGGAATGGCAGCAGCAGTTCCAATGGCTACTGCAGCAGTTCCCATCATCGCGTGATGCAAAAGCCCCATGGATAAGGCACGTACATTTAGATCAATATCATCAGCGTTAATTTCTTTCCCACTTGATGAAATATATTGTTTTGGTTTAGCAAGAAACGCTACTTTTGGAGTATGTTGTCTTGTGGCGGCTTCTTCAATTGAATTGATTAAACCCATTTTGATTGCACCATGAGCCCGAATCGTTTCGAACATCTGCAATGCTTTTTCATCAGAGTTGATATCAGTTTGTAATTCAACACCGCTATAGCCAATATCTTCAGCACTCATAAAAATAGTGGGAATTCCAGCATTAATCATCGTTACTTCAAAGCTACCTATTCCTGGTACCTCTAAGGTATCGATTAAATTGCCTGTAGGAAACATTGCTTCGCTAGGATCAACAGGATTAATAAATTGCACCTGGACTTCTGCCGCTGGAAAAGTCACACCATCCAATTCAAAATCACCCGTTTCTTGAACTTTGCCATCGGTCATAGGTACTTTGGCAACAATCGTTTTTTTGATGTTAGCTTGCCAAATTTTAACCGTGGCTACACCATTGTCTGGGATTTTATCGGCATCGACGAGACCATTGCTTATCGCAAAAGAACCTACAGCTGCAGTGAGGTTGCCACAATTGCCACTCCAATCCACAAAGGGCTTATCAATAGATACTTGTCCGAATAAATAATCGACATCATGATCGGTTTCTTTACTCTTGGATAGAATGACGGTTTTACTAGTGCTTGATGTGGCACCCCCCATGCCATCGGTTTGCTTTCCGTAGGGGTCAGGGCTTCCAATGATACGTAATAGCATCTCGTCACGCGCTTTACCTGCTATCTGACATTCTTCAGGTAAGTCATTGAGGTTAAAGAAAACGCCTTTACTCGTTCCTCCGCGCATATAGGTAGCAGGAATTTTGATTTGAGGTGCAAATGTCATTTAAAACTCCTAAGCGGCATTTGATTCTAAGAAATCCTGAGCAAAGCGTTGTAAAACGCCTCCAGCATCATAAACATGAACTTCTTCTTCTGTATCTAATCGACATTTAACAGGAATGTTGACTTGCTCACCGTTTTTTCGAGTCATAACAACTGTGATTAAAGCACCTGCTGCTATTTCTCCTTCAACATCAAAGGTTTCAGTACCATCAATCTCATATGTCTTGCGTGTTTCACTATTGGTAAATTCCAAAGGTAAAACACCCATGCCAACAAGATTGGTCCGATGAATGCGTTCAAATCCTTCTGCAATAATTGTTTCTACTCCTGCTAAACGAACGCCTTTTGCCGCCCAATCACGCGATGAACCTTGGCCATAATCTGCACCTGCAATAATGATTAAAGGTTGAGCACGTTCCATATAAGTTTCAATGCCTTCCCACATGCGCATTTCTGTACCATCGGGTTCGAGACGCATTAAAGAACCTTGTTTAATGTCTCCATTTTCGTCAAGACACATTTCATTTAACAATTTAGGGTTTGCAAAAGTCGCGCGTTGCGCTGTCAAATGATCACCACGATGAGTTGCATAAGAATTGAAGTCTTCTTCGGGTACTTTCATTTTGTGCAAATAAGCTCCCGCAGCACTTTCCATCATAATGGCGTTTGAGGGGGATAAATGATCCGTGGTTATATTGTCACCTAAAACAGCAAGTGGACGCATACCTTGCATGGTTCGTTCACCAGCCAATGCGCCTTCCCAATACGGTGGCCTGCGAATGTAAGTACTCATTTCGCGCCAGTCATAAAGGGGGCTTTTCGCTTCTTCGATCACACCCAAATCAAACATTGGGTTGTATATTTGTTGGAATTGCTCAGGTTTAACGCTTTCTGCAACGATTCTGTCAATTTCTTCATCGCTCGGCCAAATATCTTTAAGTGTTATAGAATTACCTTCTTGATCCGTTCCTAACACGTCTTTTTCGATATCAAAACGCATGGTGCCAGCGATGGCATAAGCCACCACTAAAGGTGGTGATGCTAAAAACGCTTGTTTTGCATAGGGATGAATACGTCCATCAAAATTACGATTTCCTGATAACACGGCAGTCGCATACAAATCACGGTCTACAATCTCTTTTTGAATAGTTGGATCTAGAGCGCCTGACATACCATTACAAGTGGTACAGGCAAAACCGACAATGCCAAATCCTAATTGCTCTAATTCTGCTAGCAAATTAGCTTCTTTTAAATACAGTTCAATCACCTTAGAGCCAGGTGCAAACGAGGTTTTCACCCAAGGCTTGCGAACTAAACCAAGTTCATTTGCTCTTTTTGCTATTAGTCCAGCTGCTACAACATTGCGTGGGTTTGAGGTATTGGTACAAGACGTGATTGCGGCGATTATCACCGCGCCATCTGGCATTTTTCCTGCGGCTTCTTCAGCATTGGCTTTATCTAAATCTACTGCTAAACCACTTGAAGTGAGATCTGCAGTTGCCAGACGGCGATGAGGGTTTGATGGGCCAGCCAAATTGCGTTCTACGCTGGATAAATCAAAACTTAAAACACGCTCGTATTCAGCATCAACTAGATCATCAGCCCATAAGCCTGTTTCTTTTGCATATTTTTCTACCAATGCTACTTGCTCAGGTTTACGCCCGGTGAGTTTTAAATAATCTATGGTTTGTTCATCAATATAAAACAAGCCCGCTGAAGCACCATATTCTGGTGTCATATTGGATATTGTTGCTCGATCGCCAATGGTTAAACTTTTCGCACCTTCACCAAAAAATTCCAAATAGGCAGAAACAACTTTTTGTTCACGTAAGAACTCAGTGATTGCTAGCACGATATCGGTTGCCGTAATTCCGGCTTGACCCTTTCCTTTGAGCTCTACACCAATAATATTGGGTAAACGCATCATTGAAGGTAAACCTAACATCACAGTTTCGGCTTCTAAACCGCCAACGCCAATTGCCATAACACCTAGAGCATCAACGTGTGGCGTATGACTGTCTGTACCTACGCAAGTATCTGGAAAGGCTATGCCATCACGAGCTTGTATAACAGGGGACATTTTTTCCAGATTTATCTGATGCATGATGCCATTACCCGCAGGAATAACGTCAACATTTTTAAAGGCAGTTTTAGTCCATTCGATAAAGTGAAAACGATCTTCATTGCGGCGTTCTTCAATGGCACGATTCTTAGCAAATGCATCAGAATCAAAACCTGGAGCTTCAACGGCCAATGAATGATCAACAATTAATTGTGTAGGAACAACAGGATTAACCTGGACAGGATCGCCACCTTGGTCTGCAATAGCATCGCGTAAGCCTGCGAGATCAACCAAGGCTGTTTGTCCTAAAATATCATGACAAACTACGCGTGCAGGGTACCAAGGGAAGTCTAAATCTTGTTTACGTTCGATTAATTGTTTTAGTGAATCTGTTAGAGTTTCAGGTTTACATCGACGCACTAATTGTTCCGCTAAGATACGAGATGTGTAGGGTAATTTTGCATAGGCCCCAGCTTGTATTGCTTCGACCGCCTCGCGCGTATCGAAAAAATCAAGATCAGTTCCTGCTAATGGTTTTCGATATTGTGTATTCATTAAACATTTACTCATTTAAAATTATGCTCTGTCAGCGATTGGGGTATAGGTCATATTTTCTGGTCCAGTGTAATTCGCTGAAGGACGAATAATTTTGCCGTCGATACGTTGTTCAATGACATGCGCACCCCAACCAGAAGTCCTAGCAATGACAAATAATGGTGTGAACATATCGGTAGGGACATCCATTTGATTGTAGGAAACAGCAGAAAACCAATCTAAATTGGGGAACATCTTTTTTAATTCCCACATGGTTGTTTCTAAACGTTCTGCGACTTCATACATAAGAGTATTGTTATTTTCATCAGAAAGATCTTTGGCAACCTTTTTAATCACCTCATTTCGAGGATCACTTACGGTATAAACAGGATGACCAAAGCCAATGACAATTTCTTTATTGGCTACACGTTCACGAATATCTGCTTCAGCTTCATCAGCTGAGGTATAGCGTTGTTGAATTTCAAAAGCTACTTCATTTGCACCACCATGCTTAGGACCACTTAAAGCACCAATCGCACCGGTAATACAAGAATGTAGATCAGCTCCCGTACCAGCGATAACACGTGAGGTAAATGTTGATGCATTAAATTCATGTTCCGCGTAGAGAATCAATGAAATATGCATAGCTCTTACCCAAGATTCCTTAGGTTTTTCACCATGCAATAAATGTAAAAAATGCCCACCAATTGAATCATCATCAGTGACTAAGTCTATTTTTTTATGGTTGTGGCTGTAGTGATACCAATAAACTAACATGGAACCAAACGAGGCCATTAATCGATCAATGATATCTCTAGCGGCTTCGATTGGATGTGAACTATCTTCGGTTTCTAAGCATCCTAAAACAGAGCATCCGGTTCGCATAACGTCCATGGGGTGTGCAGTTTTTGGAAGCTGCTCTAAGGCTGTTTTAACGGCTTGGGGTAAATCTCGAAGGCTTTTTAATTTATCCTTGTATGCATCCAATTCAGCTTGGTTGGGCAGTTTTTCATGCACTATTAAATAAGCGATTT
Source organism: uncultured Cocleimonas sp. (assembly GCA_937974135.1). Lineage (GTDB taxonomy): Bacteria > Pseudomonadota > Gammaproteobacteria > Thiotrichales > Thiotrichaceae > Cocleimonas. Next base: position 8,133 of record CALJIH010000177.1, read on the forward strand.
CTTCGAACTCGGCCTGTTCAGCAAATTCGAGTATATCGTAGCCGCGGTAATGTAAGTCATTACCGGTTCTACCTACTGTACATATCGCCGTATTACCTGCGGCTGTACCAGATAGGGCTACTGATTTTTTTGGTTTGAATGTTGTTGCTGATGCTGAACTCACTGCTGCTTTTCCTCCTTAAATAACTGATCTAACTTTTGTTCGTATGCGTGATATCCGATCATGTCGTATAACTCCATGCGTGTTTGCATTGTGTCGATAACATTTTGTTGATGTCCGTCGTCTTTTATATGTTGATAAACATTTAATGCAGCTTTACTCATGGCGCGAAATGCACTTAATGGATAGAGTTGTAATTTAACGCCAACCGATGCTAATTCTTCTGCTGTGAAAAGTGGGGTTGAACCAAATTCGGTGATATTTGCGAGTACAGGAACGTTTACTGCTTTAACAAATTGTTCATATTGTTCAAGAGTCGTCATCGCTTCAGGGAAGATCATATCTGCGCCCGCTTCGACACAAGCGATTGCTCTATCTATTGCAGATTGCATGCCTTCTACCGCTAAAGCATCGGTACGTGCCATCACTACAAATTCAGAGTCCGTTTTAGCGTCCATTGCTGACTTCACACGGTCTACCATTTCAGACTGTGAAATAATCGCTTTATTGGGTCGATGTCCACAGCGTTTTTGCATGACTTGATCTTCGATATGCATTCCCGCTACACCAGCACGAATCATTTCACGGGTGCAGCGTGCAATATTAAAAGCGCCACCCCAACCTGTATCAACATCCACTAACAAGGGTAGGGAGCTTAGGTCTGTAATACGGTAAGCATCTTCTAAAACATCTTTGAGTGTAGTAATACCTAAATCGGGAATACCAAAGGATGAAGCGGCAACTCCTCCACCGGATAAATAGAGTGCTTTATGACCAACTTTTTCAGCCATAATTGCTGTGTTTGCATTAACTGCACCAACGACTTGTAATGGATTATTTTCTGCAACTGCTTGACGCAGTTTTTTGCCCATACTCATGCTTGTTCCTCTAAATTTTTTGCATTTTGTTCTTCATTTAATAAATTCTTTACGATTTTCCATGCGCCACTAATATGACGACGCATTAATAATTCTGCTAATTCCGCATCTCGTTCTCGAATCGCTTCAACAATTAGTCGATGTTCTTGGATGGCTTTTGAGGGACGCGCAGGAGTTTGTCCTGAACGTTGTCTACACATGCGTAACAATTGATAAAGTTCGCTACTCAATAAATCAATCAACCATTGATTGTTACTTGCTTTCGCAATGCGATAATGAAAATCTAAATTTCCCTCGCGTTGAAAGTATTTAGTCCCTTGTGATTTATCTATGGAGTTTTGATGTTTGTCTAATAGAGATGAGAGTGACTCGATATCTTTATCTGACATTTTTGTGGCGGCTAAGCGTGCAGACATACCTTCCAAAGCTTCACGGACGGTATATATCTCCTCCATTATTTCAGAGGTAAGAGTGACGACACGCATTCCAGCACGAGGTATACGGACTAATAAGCGTATTGCCTCTAAACGTCGAATGGCTTCTCGTAGTGGTCCACGGCTAATACCGTATTGTTTAGCAAGACCGTCTTCAGTGATTTTAGACCCCTGATCGAGTTCACCAGATATGATCGCATCTTTTAATTCATTAAAGACTTGCTCAGAAAGTGTTTGGGGTTCTGAAGAATCACAAATCACTTTTCTCGAATGTAAATCACGAACAGACATTGTTAACAATAAAGACCAATAACTATTAATTAATGGTGATAATTTAGTTTTATTTGTTAAATTGTCAACAAACGAGTTTTAATTATAATTATTAGAAACTTAATAATGAGTTTCTTTAATGATATTTAAGCAATGATTTCAGGAGGTTTTGTAAGAATAATATTGATTCTTAAAAATATAAATAATTAAGGCTTTCTTAAAGCTAGAACTTTTGTCAACAATTCATCGTTATCCCACTCACGCTCGCCGATTGCTTGATAAACTACTTCGCCCTTGTGGTTAAGAATAAATGTCGTGGGTAATCCTTGCATTTGCCAGTTCGTTAACTCTCTGCTTTTTTGGTCTAGGAGTACTCTGAAATCTATTGGGTATTCGCGAATAAAATTAAACACGGTATTTGGTTCTTCGCCAATATTAATGGCTAGCATATTCACTCCTTTGTCTTTTACTTTCGACCAAGCTCGATTAAAAGAGGGGAGTTCTGCTCGGCAAGGTGGACACCAAGTTGCCCAGAAATTTACAATCAGAGGTTTTCCTTTATAGTCTGCCAAAGTATGTGTT
>CALJIH010000178.1 GCA_937974135.1 uncultured Cocleimonas sp.
GCATCACTTAACTCATCAGAATTTAGCCCTCTTTTTGTAAGTTTTTCTTGGTTCATAAAGAGTAAGTTAGAAAGAAATTACCACATCAAATCATCAGGCACTTCAAAGCCTGCGTAAGGATCTTCCTCGTCATCCTTCTTATCTGATTTATCGTAATCATTCAGCAATACAATTGATGAGCTATCACGTTCTGTAATCTTACGCGCAGCTTCTGCAGGAATTAAAAAATATTCAATCGTTTTATTATTCTCTAACTTAGCAATTGCTACTAAACCTTTAGCAATTAATGCATGATTCGCTGGCGTTACCAGCATGGTTTTAATCTTAGAATCGTCGGTGAAGTTATACACCAACTCGCTATCTTCAGGTGCTTTAGGGTCTTGTTTCGCGATGCTGTTATTTTCGATCATCTGCCTGATCTGGGCTTGTGCCGCTTTTTCTTCTGCTTCTTGCTTGCGCTTTGCGTTCAGTTCTTGGCTTTTTTTCTGTTCCTCTAATCGTGCTTTCTCCGCCAATTCTGCGGCTTCGTTTTTTAATTCAGTTTTCGTTGTACGACTTTGCTTTGCCTGCTTCTTCTTGGCAGTTTGAATATTTTTCGCGTCTTGTTTTTTAACTAAACCAGCGCCGAGTAATTGATCTTGTAATGAGCCTTTCATGATTTCTATTATCTATCCTTAAAAACAGCTAAAAGTAGGGGGGTGTCTTTTTAAGTTTAAAATTAAGTCGCAAACAACTCCGCTTCTATATTTTTAAACGCTTTAAATTCCAAAGAATTACCTGAAGGGTCAGAAAAGAACATGGTGCCCTGCTCTCCTGGCTCACCTTCAAAACGAATATACGGCTCGATAATAAATCCATCGATAAAACCGCGCACGCGTTCAGCCAATGCATGCCAATCTTCAAAGCTTAATACTACGCCAAAATGTGGCACAGGAACGCCATGTCCATCAACTGCATTATTAATCGCGTTTACTTTGCCATCTTTGCCCAAGCTTTTATTACAATGCGTGACCATCTGATGACCAAACATATTCCAGTCAATCCAATCTTCTGAGCTTCTGCCTTCAGGGAAACCCATCTTGCTACCGTAGAAGTCTCTCGCTTCGTCGATGTCGCGAACTTGAATCGCCAGATGAAAAGGGGTTAGCGCCATGTCGAGTCCTCTTTTGAAAAGCAATATAGAAGGAAGTAATTTTCTTGATGTATCATACTATCTAAACAGGAAAATATTAACAAATACACACATGCTAAGCTTTGCCGCTGCGATCTTTTTTTTATTAATCACACCCGGCCCTGGTGTTCTATCTGCTGCGGGTGTTGGTGCCGCCTATGGTCTACGCTCGGGATGGCGCTATGTATTAGGACTTGCGATTGGCAATAATCTTGTCGCACTTGCCGTTATTACAGGTCTGGCTGCGGTCATGCTTGCCAACCCAATTATTCGAACGCTACTGCTATTCGCATCTACGGGTTTTCTTATCTATTTGGCAATTCGCATTGCGTTTTCTGGCTCTAAAATTGGTTTTATTTCCACAAAAAACGAACCTGGTTTTAAAGAAGGTATTTTACTACAGCTAATCAATCCAAAAGCTTATGCAGTAAACACTTTTCTGTTTTCGGGCTTTCCGTTATTTGATGAATCCTATTTCATCGAAGCTGGATTAAAATTACTCATCTACAACATCATCTGGTTTCCGATACATTTGTTGTGGGTTTGGTTTGGCGTTTCAATTAGAAAACTAGACCTGCCTGCTCAAACCCAACGACTCATCAATTTTATAATGGCGGGCTTACTGATCGTAGTCGCTAGTCTTGCGCTTTGGTCGGTTAATTAATCAGTTTTTCTGAACGCAAACTTCTAAAACTATGATTAGCTTTTTTCCAAATATTTTTGCTAAGGTGAAAGCACTGTTATCAATTATTTAATAAATTTGGAAGATACACATGAGCAAATTAAAACTCGTCATCGGCAATAAAAATTATTCAACATGGTCACTACGTCCATGGTTTTTTCTCAAACAACTCGGCATCGAATTTGAAGAAGAAATGGTCTGGCTATTTGAAGATGACATGGAAGCGAAACTGGAAAAATACTTTTCAAACGCCAAAGTTCCTGTATTAGCAGAAGGTGAATTGAATATTTGGGACACACTCGCAATCATCGAATACGCAGCTGACAAATATCCTGAAAAAAATGGTTGGCCTTCAGATTTACAAACACGCGCCATGGCTCGTTCCGTTGCCGCCGAAATGCACTCCAGCTTTATGGACTTACGCAATGCCTTACCGATGAATATTCGTAAGCATTTTCCTAACTACCCAATCACTAATGAAGTACAAACCGATCTAAACCGAATTTTTGCTTTATGGGATTACTGTCGCGAAAACAAAGTCAGCGATGGTCCATGGTTATTCGGTGATTTCAGCGGAACCGATGCGATGTACGCACCCGTTGTTATGCGCATAATCAATTACGATGTAAAAGTTTCAGGCTTTGCAGCCGACTATGTGGATTACGTACATAACAGCGCAACCATGCAGGAATGGATTGAAGGCAGTAAAAGTGAGACTCAGATTATTGAGGAAGATGAAGTGTAAGTTTTTCCTGTAAAGTACAGGGTCAAACTGAAAAAGAGTTACCCACTAAGTTGAAATCAACTATCAAAGCACTCTCGCGTAAAGAATATATCATTCTAATGAGTGTGATCATCTCCGTCGAAGCATTAGCCATCGACGCTATCCTGCCTGCATTGTCATTTATGAGTAATGAATTTGGGCTTGGTGAAAGCAATAAACGCCAGTTTATAGTCTCCTCCTTATTCGTAGGATATGGATTTGGGGTACTAGTTTTTGGCATTGCCTCTGACACTCTTGGCCGAAAACGTCCGGTTTACATAGGTTTTCTTATGTTTCTAATAGGAACGCTAGTTGCCATCTTTGCGACAAGTTTCAGCATGTTGATATTTGGTCGAGTACTACAAGGTTTCGGTGTCGCAGGCCCTCAGATAATCCCAACGGCGATCACGCGTGATTTATACAAAGGTCGGGGCATGGCTGAAATCATGTCACTGATTATGATGGTATTTATGATGGTGCCTGCGATAGCGCCACTCATAGGTCAAGGCGTTCTACTATTCACCAATTGGCAAGGCATTTTTGTGATGCTTGCGGTGTATGCTGTGTTTGCACTCACTTGGTTTGCCATGCGTCAACCTGAAACATTGGCACCAAAAGATAGGGTACCTTTTTCAATCTCGCAAGTTTGGGGTTCTATCAAAGAAGTACTACGTAATAAACGCGCCATGAAATTCACCATAACCGAAGGTTTAGCCTTTGGCGCGATACTCGCGTATCTCAGTACCGCACAACAAATTTTTCAGGAACATTTTCAGCTAGGCGAGAAATTCCCGTTATATTTTGGCGCTTTAGCTTTAGTGATGATGGCGGCTTCGTTTATCAACTCAACACTAGTAGAAAAACTCGGCATGCACTATTTAGTATTACGAGGAGCAATCATTTTATTCTTGGCATCTTCAATATATTTAGTATTTATCCTTCGAAATGATTCCTCAGTCCCTTTTTGGAGCTTTTTGATTTACGCCAGTATTTCGTATTTTTGCCTAGGGATTCTATTTGGCAATATGCACAGCCTGGCCATGGAACAAGTCGGAGAAGTCGCAGGCACCGCGGCTTCTATTATTGGTTTTGTCAGCACCTTATACGCTGTTATTATTGCTGCAATTATCGGCAGTTTTTATAACGATACAATTACACCTATTGTGTTTGGGTTTGCGCTTCTGATGTTGCCAATTATTTATATTACTTGGAGTGATCAGAAGTAGGGTTTAGAAGAGTATAAAAATGACACCCCCCTACTTTTAAGTGATATTACGTTTTTGTCGTTTGAAAGCGTAAAGAGAACTTATGCAAAGCTAGCGAGCTTACCGTTTCGTTTTTTGAAACGGATAACTCAGCCGAGTCGCGTAGCGCGAGACAACAGCTTTAGCTGGCCCGCAGGGTGAGATGCAATCGAATCATTATACTAAAGCTGAATGACAACTCGTTTTAGTTTTTTGAAAACGACCTTGGAATTTATGCAAAGCTCAGGACTAGTTCGTCTGCAAGACATTACTAGACCTTAGTGTAGTGTTATGGGAAAAACTTTTAGTTTTGTCCGCTATTACAATGGCATTGTTTAATTAAAATCAAATCTACTTTGACCTTAATTTATCTGTAACATCGTAGGTCTTATAAACGCAGTGCCATACGACAGACCATGTTCATTCTGGCACAATTGTCGGATGGCGTGCCTTATCCGACCTACCGCGCTAACATCTATTTTTATTTACATTTTTCAATCAAAAAATCAGATAAAACTTGAGTTTTTTTAGGAATAAATGATTTTGAAGGATATACCAATCGAATTATATTTCCTAGATTACTACCTACAGCTTGCCACTCAGGAAAAACCTTACTTAGAGAACCTTTTTCAAAATCAGCCGAAACAGTCCAGTCAGCGAGAATTGCTAAGCCCAAGCTATTCTTTGCGCACTCTCTTATCGCATTCGCATTTGAAATAATCAGTTTTGGTGTAATTGGAACAGATATCTGCTTTTTACCTTTTGTAAAATTCCATTCAGAACGTAATTCCTGCATGGGAAAACTGATGACATTATGTTCGCTAATATCTTCAATACTTTGAAGCGAAGGTGAATTTAATACATATTCAGGGCTTGCAACGACGTAATAATTTGCGTCCATTAGTTTGCGAATAACTAATGATGAATCACTTAATTCGCCATGTCTTATAGCTATATCAATACGATCATCAATTAAATCTGCATTACGATCAGATAATATTAATTCTAAATTTATATCTGGATATTTTTGTTGAAATTCTTTCAATATTGGCGTTAAAACGAGCTGTCCGAAAGATACAGA
>CALJIH010000179.1 GCA_937974135.1 uncultured Cocleimonas sp.
AAAAAAGACACCCCCCACCTTTTAGTCAGTTTTAACAACTGAACTAATAATACGGAGGTGATTTAGAAACAGTAGAACAAGAGGTTTTTTATGTCTAAAGTAGCAATTATTACCGCGGGTGGCAGTGGTTTAGGCGCTGGTGCTGCCAAACAATTACATGCAGATGGATATCACATAGCGATATTATCGTCATCGGGTAAAGGCGAAGCCTTAGCTAAAGAGATGGGTGGTGTTGGCGTTACAGGCTCAAACCAATCGGTTGCAGACTTGCAAAAACTCGTCGATATGACCATTGAAAAATGGGGCAGAGTTGATGTACTAGTCAACAGCGCAGGCCACGGACCAAAAGGTCCGATTATGGATATAACCGATGATGACTGGCATTTAGGTATGGATTTCTACTTTCTAAATGTTGTTCGTCCTACGCGTTTGGTAACACCCTTTATGCAACAACAAGGCGGTGGCTCAATCATCAATATTTCGACCTTTGCCACCTTTGAACCAGACCCATTATTCCCAACTTCGGGTGTTTTTCGTTCTGCATTAGCCGCCTACACCAAGTTATACACTGACAAATTCGCAGCAGAAAATATACGTATGAACAATATCTTACCGGGCTTTATTGATAGCTTGCCTGAAACACAAGATCGCGTTGATCGAATCCCCATGGGGCGTTACGGTAAAACGCAAGAAGTATCTTCTTTAGTTAGCTATTTAGCTTCAGAAGGTGGGGCTTATATCACAGGGCAGAATATTCGTATTGATGGTGGTTTAACGCGATCAGTTTAATTTAAGAATACTAGAAAAGACACCCCCCACCTTTTACAACATCATAAAAGGTGGGGGGTGTCTTTTAAACATAAACAATTAGGAGTTACACAATGAAATTACAAGGCGTTATGCCAGCGTTGGTCACACCCTTTGATAAGAACGATAATATCGATTTTAATGCCTTTGAGAAGCACATGATCAGCTTGCGTGAAGCGGGTGTTACGGGCTGGGTACCAAACGGTTCAACCGGTGAGTATTTTTCACAATCAACTGAGGAGCGCCGTCAAGTTCTGGAGTTTGTTAAAGATTTCGCAAACGATGATGAAATCTTAATTGCGGGCACCAACGCTCCTGCAACACGTGAAGTTATCGAGCAAACAGCAATGGCTAAAGAGATTGGTTATGACAATGTATTGTTAGCAACGCCCTTCTACACTCGCCCTACTGATGAAGAGCTACTTAACCACTACAACACAGTATTAGATGCAGTGGATATAAACCTAGTGCTGTATAACTATCCACCAAAAGATGGGATCGAAATATCATTCGACATTATGGATGCACTAGCTGATCACCCACGCGTTATCGGCATCAAAGAAAGCTCAGGCGTATTACAACGCGCAGTAGATATTCACAGTAGATACCAAGGTCGTATCGATCTTGTCAGTGGTTCTGATGATATCGCGCTAGACTTTATGTTCTGGGGTGCAAACAGCTGGATCTGTGGTCCATCAAACTGTATGGCTAAAGCTTGTTGTGATTTAGATCGTACTTTCCGCTCTGGTGATCTAGATAAAGCACGTAAGCAAATGGCGACGCTATATAAAGCCATGAATATTCTAGAAAGCGGTAAATTCGTACAAAAGATTAAGTACGGCTGTGAATTACAAGGTGCACCAGTCGGAGAATGTCGCGCGCCATTAGGGCCATTAACAGATGACGAAAAAGCTGAATTCAGAACCGCCATGGAGCCCATTCTTAACTGGTAAGATATTGATTAAGCATAAGAGTAATTTGATCATGCAAGATAAACTATTTATAAATGGCGAATGGATTGCATCAGCATCAGGCAAAATGTTTGATGTTATTGATCCGTCTAGCGAAGAAGTCGTTCATCAAGTCTCGGCTGGTAATGCAACGGATGTTGACCTGGCAGTTACAGCCGCACGCGAAGCTTTCGATAATGGCCCATGGCCTAAACTCAGTGGTGCAGAACGCGCTGGTTATCTGCGCGCAATCGCTACAGAAATCAATGAGCGTTTAGATGAACTTTCAAAAATGGAAGTGCTCGATAACGGCAAACCATACCCCGAAGCCAAATGGGATATCGAAGACACGGCGGGTTGTTTTGAATTTTATGCGGATATGGCAGAAGAATTAGACGCCAATAACAACGAAAATATCACGCTTTCTATGGAGGAATTCACATCCAAAGCGGTTAAAGAACCAATAGGTGTTGCAGGAGCTATCGTTCCTTGGAACTTCCCAATGCTGATGGCAGCATGGAAAGTTGCCCCTGCGCTTGCGGCGGGTTGTACAGTTGTGCTGAAGCCGTCAGAGATGACCTCACTGACCGCTTTAGAATTTGGCTCAATCGCACAAAAAATAGGCTTACCTGCGGGAGTGTTAAATATTGTTACTGGTTTTGGTGTCGATGCCGGTGCACCGATCACTGCACATCCTGGGGTCGATAAAATTGGCTTTACGGGGTCAGTACCTACAGGCTCAGCAGTGATGACCGCAGCCGCACGTGATATTAAAAACGTGAGCTTAGAGCTTGGTGGTAAATCACCGATGATTGTGTTTAAAGACACCGATATTGAAAAAGCAGTCGAGTGGATTCTATTTGGTATTTTCTGGAATCAAGGTGAGGTATGTTCGGCAACTTCACGCGTATTGGTCGAAGAAGAGCTCTACGAACCTTTAATGGAACGCCTCATTGAAGAAACCAAAAAGATCAAGATCGGTCACGGCATGGAAGAAGACGTTTTACTCGGCGCGATTGTATCAAAGCAGCAATACGAAAAAGTTTTAGAGGCTATCGAACGCGGTAAAGCCGATGGCGCAACCGTAGCTTGTGGTGGCGGACGCCCTGCTGGCATCGATAAAGGTTATTACATCGAGCCAACTATTTTTACAGATATGGAAGAAGACAGTTGGATTTGGCAAGAAGAAATCTTCGGCCCTGTGGTATGTGTAAAAACATTCAAAACCGAAGAAGATGCGATCCGTATGGCCAATTACAGTCGCTTTGGTTTAGCTGCAGCAATCATGTCTGAAGATGAAGCACGTGGCGAGCGCGTGGCAAAAGCCATGCAAGCTGGCATCATTTGGATTAACTGTTCACAACCTACATTCACCGAAGCACCCTGGGGTGGTTACAAACAGTCTGGTATTGGCCGTGAGCTTGGAAAATGGGGTTTTGAAAATTACCTACACACCAAACAAATCACGCGTTACGTGAGCGATGATCCTTGGGCTTGGTATATCAAGTAATTTACCAAAGTAGAATCGACAGAAGTAGAGGTTATTGATGCGCTGGAAGAAAACACTACAACTGATTGAAGTACATGCTGAAGGTGAAGTTGGTAAGGTACTTACATCAGGCTTTCCAAATATTCCTGGCAACTCTGTCGCTGAAAAGCTGGCGTGGATGAATGATGAAAAAGAAGGCAATAGCATTCGTAAATTACTGACACTTGAACCCCGTGGCGCATTGGCGGGCTCTGTAAATGTGTTATTACCACCAAGTCATCCAGACGCAGATGCTGGTTTCTTTGTGATGCAAGCGGATCAAACACATGCCATGTCAGGTTCCAACTCAATGTGTTTAGTCACTGCCCTGCTTGAGACTGGCGTGGTAGAAATGAAAGAACCCGAGACCGAAGTTGTTTTAGATACGGCGGCAGGTTTAGTCAAAGCAAAAGCCACTTGCAAAGATGGAAAATGCGAACGTGTTGCTTTAGAAATGACTCCCGCTTATGTAGAAGTTTTGGATGCTGAAATTGACACTGAGGAATGGGGAACGGTTAAATATGATGTAGGTTTTGGTGGTATTTTTTACGCGATAATTGATGCTGATCAAGTCAATTTAAGCATAGAGCCAAGATACGCAAGAGAACTTGCAGATGCCGGCGCAAAATTGGTTAGCTTATTGCGTGAAGCTTATCCCGTACAGCACCCAGAAATACCTGCAATTAAAGACATTGCCTACGTCATGTTCAGAAGTATGGATGACGACGGTGCAGTGCGAACCTGTACCACATTATGGCCAGGTCGTGTGGATCGTTCACCTTGCGGCACTGGAAGTAATGTCAACCTTGCAACCATGCACGCACGCAATTTAGTCAAACCGGGTGATCAATTAGTTTCTCGTTCGATTACTGGTGGAGAATTTAAGGTTAGCTTACTAAAAGAGACTGAAGTCGCTGGTAAACAAGCGATATCTGCTGAAATTTCGGGAAGAGCTTGGATATACGGCATACAACAAATTGGTTTGGATCCTAGTGATCCATTTCCTGAAGGGTTTGTCCTTACAGATACTTGGGGACCGTTAGCTGGCGAGATAAAATAAACTCATGAAAAAAGTAATCGTTATTGGTGGAGGTATTATTGGCGTTAGCATCGCAGAAAAACTAAAACACGAAGGATTAGACGTCACCTTAATTGAAAAGAAAAAAATAGCAGCAGGCGCAAGTTTTGGTAATGCAGCAGGATTTGCATTTTCAGAAATCATGCCATTAGCCTCGCCAGGCACTATTAAAAAATCTATCGCATGGTTTCTTGATCCAGAGGGTCCTTTTGCGGTTGTACCAAAAGACTTACCAAAAACATTCGGCTGGTTGATTCGTTTTGCTCTATCCGCGCGTAATTCCTTATATAAAAACAGCACTGTGACTTTATCCAATATGATGAAGTACGAGAAACAAACATTACAGGCGTTTCACAAACGAACTGGTCTTGATTCGATGGTAACGGATAAAGGCGCATTGTACTTGTACGAAAAAGAGTCTCAATTTACAGCCGATGTGAAAAATTGGGAATTTCGAAAGCAGCATGGCATAGCTTATGAAACCTTTAAAGGCGATGCATTGCATGAGTTTCAAGCTGATTTATCAGAAAATGTGATTGCTGGTATTTTTGTACCTAGCTACCCAATGGTCAGCAACCCCAATGATTATTGCCACGCAATCCATGAGCTTAATCAAAAAAATGGGGTAGAAATACTTTATGAAGCAGTTGCCTCAGTCAACAAGGGCGAAAAGCCCACTGTTACACTAGAAAATGGTCAGGAATTGAATGCGGACAAAATAATCATCGCGAGCGGTCCGTGGTCGGCAACATTGACTAAAAAACTGGGGGATAAAGTGTCTCTTGTTGGAGAACGTGGTTATAACACCACTTTGCCCAAATCGGCCCTACCCAATCTTCAACGAACCCTCTTTTTCCCAGCCCATGGTTTTGTCATGACACCACTGAAAGATGGCATACGAGTTGGCGGCGCATCTGAAATTGCATCACTGACCAGAGCATCGAATTTTAAACGATCCAAGAATATGCTGAATAAAGCATTGCGCTTTATTCCTAGCTTACAAACAAATGATGGTAAAGAGTGGATGGGGATGCGCCCCACGATGCCTGATACATTACCAGTAATTAGTAAATCAACACAGTCAGATGATATCATTTACGCTTTTGGCCACGGTCATTTAGGACTGACATTAGCATCAAGTACCGCGCAATTAGTGTCCGATCTAGTGCATGATAAAGAGCCACAGATAGATATTAAAGCACTACGAGTGGATCGTTTTGGCTTGTTTAATCATTAATCTAGTTAAAAAAGACACCACCCACTTTTAACGGCTTTCTATGCAACGCAAAATAACAGGTTTCCATGTAGACGAATTCAACGATTGGGTAGCCGAGTTGGAATGCCATCACGGCCAACACGTGCGACATAATCCACCGTTTGTGAATCGTCCTTGGGTTACAACTACTGAGGGTCGAGAGAGTAAATTAGGTGAAACTTTAAACTGTAAAAAGTGCGATGAAAATACGGCACCAGATATTTGGGATTAGACCTCAGCCTTTTCCTCCATTAATACACGCACATGCTCCGTCGCAGCCCGACCCAAAGACGGTAAATCATAACCCCCTTCTAACATAGAAATTACCCTACCCTCAGCATATCGATCAGCTATCTTGCAAATCTCCTCAGTTGCCCAGATGTAATCCTCATCTATAAGATTAAATCCACCCATACTATCTTCTTGGTGCGCATCAAAGCCCGCAGAGATAAAAATCAATTCAGGTTTGAACTCCGTTAACTCTGGTAACCATTGGGTTAATATTGCTGCTCTGAACACACTTCCATTGGTTCCTGCAGGAAGGGGGACGTTGACTACTTTTGATTTAATCGATTGACCCGCATAACCCGGGTAGTAAGGATGTTGATAGGTAGAACAAAAAAGTACTCTATGTTCGTTTGCGAGAATATCTTCAGTGCCATTCCCATGGTGCACATCAAAATCAACAATCGCGACACGCTCTAGCTCATATGTTTCGAGCGCATGCATAGCAGCTATAGCGATATTATTGAAAAAACAAAAACCCATCGCTTTATTATGCTCGGCATGATGCCCTGGGGGTCTAACATTACAAAATGCGCGCTTAACCTTATTCTGCATAACCATATCAGTTGCCTGAATTCCTGCCCCTGCTGCGCGTAACGCCGCTTCAAGCGTATATGGATTCATTGTTGTATCAGCATCAATTTGGAAAAAACCCTCACTTGGTCCTTTCACAAACAGATTGTCTATAAATGCTTTATCGTGCGCCCGTGCTAA
>CALJIH010000180.1 GCA_937974135.1 uncultured Cocleimonas sp.
TGGCTCTTCTAATTCAGCTGACATGTTTTGCTGGTTAGTGACGAAGTAAGGAGATAAGTAACCACGATCGAACTGCATACCTTCAACAACGTCTAGTGCGTTGTCTAGTGCTGTGCCTTCTTCAACAGTGATAACGCCTTCTTTACCTACTTTGTCCATTGCTTCAGCAATGATACCACCGATGTTTTCATCAGAGTTTGCAGAGATTGTACCCACCTGTGCGATTGCATCGTTGTCTGCACATGGCTTAGACATGCCACTTAGCTTTTCAACAGCCGCTGTCGTAGCTTTGTCGATACCACGCTTAAGATCCATTGGGTTCATGCCCGCCGCAACTGACTTCATGCCTTCGCGAACGATTGCTTGCGCAAGAACTGTTGCAGTAGTTGTACCGTCACCCGCGATGTCAGACGTTTGAGATGAAACTTCTTTCACCATCTGCGCGCCCATGTTTTGGAATTTGTTTTCTAGATCGATTTCTTTAGCAACTGACACACCATCTTTAGTGATAGTAGGAGCGCCGAAAGACTTATCTAAAACTACGTTACGACCTTTAGGACCTAATGTAACTTTAACCGCGTTTGCTAGGATGTTTATGCCTTCCACCATTTGTGTACGGGCGTCATCACCAAATAATACTTCTTTAGCCATTGTTAAATACCTTTTAAATTTCATTCTGATCTGACTAGGGTCTGATCAGTTTGGTTAATCTTTAAATTTGTTTTCTAAATGCTCTTAGTAACCAGTTATTAATAACTGCTCTGGAGCTTTAGATTTCAGCCTAGAACAAGGCGTGTAGTGAACGGAAAACAGGAGCATATAATAAATATGTGACTGTTTGAGTACCGCTGCACAACGCAGTGCTAGGTTGAAAGATGAAGTTCCAGTGCAGTTATTCGACTACAGCTAGGATGTCCTCTTCTTTCATCATCATTAATTCTTCACCATCAACCTTAACTGGCTGACCTGCGTATTGACCGAACAACACTTGATCACCGACTTTAACGTCCATTGCGCGCACGTCACCTGAATCGGTAATGCGGCCGTTGCCTGCAGCAATGATTTCACCAGTATTTGGTTTTTCTGCATTTGCACTATCTGGAATGATGATTCCACTTGCGGTTGTACGCTCTTCTTCTGTACGACGTACTAAAACACGGTCGTGTAATGGGCGAATCGCCATATCTTTTCTCCTTCAAAAAATCTAATCAATGTAAAAAGTGAATGTAACGGATCGATTTTTAGCACTCTCGATCACGGACTGCTAATCATAGGCTCGATTTTTTGTATTTCAAGGTTTTATGTGAAAAAAGTATGAATTTTTTTGTTGTGAGTTTGAGGAAAACTGATGTTAAGGCTTAGGATTATTTTTATTGTTGTCTAGTTTGACAGGATCATCTTCGACTTCGGTGAATTCGCCTTCCATTATGTTACTTGTTGAATCGTTATTTGATTCTTGATAGTAACCACCCGCGCCAGCACCAAAACCCCCTGACATACCCGCGGTAAACTTAGCCGTTGAACGTTTGATGATATTGCTAGCGATAAATTTGCGACTAAATGGCAATAAACACAAAAAGCCCATGGTATCGGTGACGAAACCTGGTGTCATTAATAATGCGCCACCCACTGCTAATAAAATGCCTTCGACCATTTCTTGTGCGGGAATTTTACCCGTTGAAAGATTCTGTTGAAAACGCGCCAGTGTGGACAAGCCTTGCTGGCGTAAAAGCCCCGCACCAATAACAGCAGTTAACACCACTAGAATAATGGTTGGGAATGCGCCGATCACCTCACCCACTTTTATCAAAAAGAAGATTTCAATGATCGGAATCACCAAAAATAAAATAAAGAAAATCGGAAAGGTACGCATAGTTTATGTCCGTAAAAAGCCTAGGGGTAATAACTTACAATAATACCAAACTTTGTATTTTCAATTTTTATCGCTACGAAAGCAAAAATATTGAGTGGTTATCAAGCTTGATCGCGTAATTCTACTCGACGAATTTTGCCCGAAATGGTCTTCGGCAAGGTCTCTCTAAATTCTATTTCGCGCGGATATTTATAGGGAGCAGTAGCGCTCTTTACATAGTCTTGAATGTCTTTTTGCAATGCTTCTGATCCTGAAACCCCTTCGGCTAAGACGATAAATGCCTTTACGATATGTCCTCGTATCTCATCGGGCTTTCCTACAACGGCCGATTCAACAATATCAGGATGTTCCAGTAATACGCTTTCTACTTCGAATGGGCTTATGCGGTAGCCAGCAGAACTAATCACATCATCTGAGCGACCTATAAACCAAATATAACCATCGCTATCTCTGGTGGCGGTATCTCCCGTGTAGTACCAACCGTTACGGAATTCCGAACGTAATCTTTGGTTATCTCCATCGTAATACCCATCAAACAGGCCAGGTGGATAAGGGTCCGTGATTTTTACAGCAATATGGCCTATTTCATCATCAGCCACGATGTTTCCTTCATCATCTATAACTTGAATATTAAACCCTGGGGCTGGCTTGCCCATTGAACCATGTTTGATTTCAAGTGAAGGTAAATTAGCCACAATGTTGACTGTTTCAGTTTGACCATAGCCATCATAAATTTGGCCTCCAGTGGCATTCTCCCAAGTACGAATGACCTCTGGGTTTAATGGTTCTCCGGCCCCTGTTGTATGACGAATAGAGGATAAGTCATAATCAGATAGCTCCATTTGCGCAAAGATTCTAAATACGGTGGGAGGCGCACAGAATGTCGTCACTCCCAACTTTTTAATCAGCTTGAGATGAAGATCAGCATCAAAACCTGTACCGTCATACAACACCATACAAGCGTTCATCAACCACGGTCCAAATAACATTCCCCATGCTGCCTTGGCCCATCCAGTATCGGTTAAGGTCCAATGAATATCATCAGGCTTTTGATCAAGCCAATAAGCTCCTGTTACGGTATGCGCCAGCGCATAACTGTGTGTACGTGGTACGAGTTTTGGTTGAGCGGTGGTACCTGAGGTAAAATAAGCCATCATCAGTTCATCACTGTTCGATTCACCAACTTCCTCCACGTTTAATTCATCGCGAGCTGTTTCAAGCGCATTTTCGTAATTGATCCAACCGGATTGCTCATCACCTACGACAATAAAATGTTTTAGAGATGGACACTTTTCACGGATTTCTTCTATTTTAGACACATGTTCTGGGGTAACAACAACGGTATTAGCGCCTGCTTTATTGATACGGTACTCAATGTCTTTTGCGGTTAATAAATTAGTACCCGGCATAGAAACAACGCCTAGTTTAATCATCCCTACAATGGTTTCATACCATTGTGGAATACGCGGTAAGATGACTACTGCAAAATCGCCTCTTTGAATACCCTGCTCTCGCATCACATTGGCAAGTTGGTTTGAGCGTTTTTTGATATCAGAAAAACGATGTTCTGTTATTGTTGAACCGTCCCCACTGACGGCCAAATATGCCGCTTTGTCTTGATTCTCGGCGGCATAGTCGATGATATCAAAACCGAAATTAAACTTAGTTGGGATGGTGATTTCTGTGTTATCAGGCATATCTAGCTGCCTAATCATCTCTTTAACTATAGGGTTCAATTTTTCCTCCTCTTGAACAAACCGACTGTTGTTGAGCTTTTTTAACAATAAAATAAAAGTTTAAAGTAAAATATTTATAGCATAATTTATAGTATCTATGTCCTTGCTGGTAATCTCATTTTTAATGATTGACATAAAAGTAAAATGTGTGATGAATGAATTAAATTACCTTACATATTAAGACTCTGTTGTTGCATCTACTGAGCTGTTATTAACCGTATTATTACTAATAATAGAATATTACGATTAAGCCTCAGCTCATACTTTGCATGTTACATTGACAATTGTTTAACAAATGATGAGGAGTCTTTAATTAAGCGAGTTGAGATTTCTCATGTTTTTACCGATTGTTCTCATTATCTGAGACTTAGAAAGAGTGAATAAAACTGTGGCAAAAAAGAAAAAAACAGATATCGTTAAAGAAGAAGATGGCGTAAAACACATTGACTTAAGTGAATTATCGTTGACTGATTTAATTGGCTTACAAAATGCATTACCAGCAATTATCGAACAAGCTAAGCTAACCGAAAAAGCTGCTTTAATCGAAAAGATGGAAGCGCTTGCGGCTGAATCTGGTTTTAAATTATCTGAGGTATTTAATGCCAAACCAAATAAGAAGAAACGTAAACAAATTGGCTTTGTCAAAGCAAAATACATTAATCCTGACAATGCTGAACAAACCTGGACAGGTCGGGGAAGAAAACCCAAATGGGCTGCCCAATTTTTAAAAAATGGTGGAACATTAAAAGAATTATTGATTAACCCTGAGAATTAATGAAAAAACAGGTATTAACTGATTGAAAAGACACCCCCCTACTTTTATAGGGTTTTGCTTTCAATTAAAATTACAACGGTGAATTAGGTAATTCAATTCATATTGCAATATTTACTTGCCGTTGTGCGTCTTAGTTACTTTGGGATATTTTTTCATAATCGACAAAATGTTAAATTAGTTGATTGACTCATTGGGCCACATAGAACTAAAAGAATTAAAGCTAGTCTTAAAAATATGATAAAAAAACTCATCACTTCATTTATTATCTTGCTGGTTTCAGTGCATGCATATGCTGTTAACCCAGATGATTTATTGAGCCCTGATGAAGCGTTTAAAGCCAATATTACGGCACTTTCTGATAACAAGATAAAAGCCACTTGGGATATTGCCGATGCGTATTATATGTATCGTAAACGTTTCAAATTTGAAAGTGATACACCGGGTATTACACTGGGTGACCCGATCATTCCAAAAGGTAAGGTTACTGATGACCCTGGCTTTGGCAAAGTAGAAACGTATCGCAATCAAGTTGCTATTGAAATACCGGTAACACGTGATGCTTCTGCATCTAATGCTATTAAACTCTCGGTTAAAACCGTTTCGCAAGGTTGTGCGGACGCGGGCATTTGTTATCCACCGCAAAAGAAAACGCTAACCGTGGCGTTAGATGCATTGAAAGTAACTGCGAATGACACGTTAGAAAAACAATCTGAGAAGAAAAAAGATTCCGTAGGATTGATGGATGAGTTGGGCTTATCAGAGTTAGTGAATGCCAATACGCCTATTCCTCCTGAAGAGGCATTTAAGGTAAAACTAAACACCGCTGATGGGCAATTATTAAAAGCTGACTGGAAAGTCACGAAAGGCCATTATCTTTATCAAGACAAACTAAAATTAACAATTATCGATGCAAATGGCCTTACTCTTGGAAATCTCGACTTACCGCCTTCAGTAAAAGAAATCGATCCATTCTTTGGTGAGATGAATACCTACAATAAAGACTTTACCGTATCTACCAAGATTGATGGTGACGCTGATCTGCTAACTAAAGCCTTTACCGTTAAAGCCACTTACCAAGGATGTTCAAAGCTCACTGGTATATGTTATCCACCCCAACATGACACGCTTAAAGTTAATTTTAGCGACGGACAACTGATAAAAGTTGCAGCAAAGGATTCAAATCCTAAAATGGATCTTGCGCCAGCGATGGACCCAGTTCCGATGGATCAACAAAAGCCCAGTTTGTTTTCAGGCATTGCTGGATCAAACAATAGTATGGCGAATTCACCCGCTTCTAGTAGTTCAGCTATTCCACAATCTGATCTTGCATCAC
>CALJIH010000181.1 GCA_937974135.1 uncultured Cocleimonas sp.
AAATATCGATTGATTTAATTCAGTATGTTGAATAAACGAACGCATTTCTACGCATAATTCAGCGGTATTTAGTGGGGTAAAATCATTATCAAAACCCTGTTCTATTTTGCCTTCTTGGCTATGGTCAAATAATACTAAAGTTGCTAGATATTCGGGTTGTGTAGCATTCACTAGTTTTGCTGAGTTAATCGCGTGCTGCTCTGAAAAGCGTTTTCCACCCATGCCATTAATAACCATTACTGATACTTTTATGCCTGCTGCTTTGGCTTTCAGGATTGAGTCTTTGGTGCTCTCAAATGTTTCGCCTTTATTGATCTTCTCCAGCACCTCGTCATCTCCTGACTCGGCTCCAATATAAATTAGGCTTAATCCTAATTCCCGCAGTTCTTTTAACTCATCTTCCGTTTTATTTTTGATATTGCGAGGCAAGCAATAAGCCGACACCCGTGTAACTGAAGGTATGTGCTGTTTGATTGCTTCTAAGATGGTTTTTAAACGACGATAGGATAAAACCATCGCATCACCGTCACCTAAAAACACTCGACGCGTTAGTGGTAATTGTTTGCCACAGCGTTTTATTTCTTCGATAACTTTATCTTCAGCCTTCGGGGAAAACTTCTTTTGTGGCGCGGTATACATTTCGCAAAACGTGCATTTATTCCAGCTACAACCATTGGTGACTTGCAAGATAAGTGATCGACCTTCGCTAGGTGGACGAAAAACAGGCTGGATATATTCTATAGGTGGCTCTTGAAACATTGTTTAATACTCTAGATTGACTCTTAATTATAGGGTCACTTTTCTAAGATTAAAGGATCCATATTTTAAATTCACAACCAACTTAATTTGATAAGATTACTTATTTTTACATTGATGGCACGGCTATGACGAGTGAAATTAACGTTACCCAACTATTTATTTACCCTGTGAAGTCATTAGCAGGTATTCAATTGGAGCAATCCAACATTGATAGCATGGGTCTACAATATGACCGTCGCTGGATGTTAGTCACCCCTGATGGGATGTTTATGTCACAGCGCAAAACGCCAAAAATGGCTCTAATTCAGACCGCTTTAGAAGAGGGTGGATTAGTGCTTTCGACTGCTGGAAAATCACCCCACAAGGTTCCGTCCACGACCAAAAACTCTAACAAGATGACGGTGGAAGTATGGGGCGATCAGATTGAAGCATCTATGGTAGGAAAAGAGAGTGATGATTGGCTAACTGATGCCTTAGGTATCGAATGTCATTTGGTTTATATAGCCGATGATGTTGTCCGACAGTGTGACTTAAACTTTTCCAAAGAAGGGGAACGCACAGGTTTTGCTGATGGCTTTCCAATTCTCATTGTTTCTGAGGAATCATTAACTGACCTAAACCAACGCTTAGATAAAGCGGTAGATATGCGCCGTTTTCGCCCAAACATTGTGATTTCAGGTATTGATGCCTTTGAAGAAGACAATCTCAAAGATTTCAGGATCGGTGATTTAGCCATGAAAGGTGTTAAAATCTGTAGTCGTTGCCCGTTGCCGATGGTTGATCCTGATTTAGGCGAACGTACTAGCCAAGAACCAATTGCCACCCTCTCAACATATCGAAAATGGGATGGTAATATTTTCTTTGGCATGAATGTAATTCATCAACAACAGGGGGTTATTTCTGTGGGTGATCAATTACATTTACAGTCATAAAATAGATTAAAAAGACACCCCCCTACTTTTATGAGGTTTTTATTCATTGATAATGAAAACCTCACCCTTCGGGCTGCTGTCGTTATACTCCAACATTGTCTCGGCAATCGCCTCGGCTTAGCTATTTTGCTTTTTTTAGGTCTTCTCTTTTCTGATAATAATTATAGAAGGTTTCGAAATCGTAATTCATTGCTTTTAATTGCTTAGAAAAGTCTGGCACTAATTTATAGTAAACACCAATCACGGCAAGTTTGGCGTTATTCAATGGGTGCTTGGTGAACCAACGATCAAAACGTTTATCCCCGTTCCATGTTTTTTTAAGGTTAGCGTAACGTTGTTTTAGTTGCTTAAAGATGCGTTTTTTACCGCTTTCTTTTTTAGTATCTGATTGTTTAATTTTATAAAACGCTCTCAGTTCTTCGCTAGTTTCTAGTAACAAATTAAAAAATTGCCAGCGCATTTTTACATGCTTATTGTAGCGTTGCAGTGATTCAGGTCGATTTTCTTTAAGCCATAGTCTTGTGCCCTCTTCACCGACGGCGCTTGCAAAAGCCTCATTAAACGCTGAATTGTTTTTTCTGAATAAACGTTGATGCGCAAGTTCATGAAAGACTACTTCGGCAGTAGAACTAATACTGCCCGTAAACATAGTACTCACTATTGGGTCATCAAATACACCCAAGGTAGAGTAAGCAGGCGATGCGATAATATGTACGTCATGACCTAATTTTCTGTGTTTTTCAGCTTCTTGCTCTGCTCTCGCTTTATTGAAATACACCAAATAACTGACACAACCGCCAAATGGAAAACAGGTTTGTATCGGATCAATTGAGTATTTTTTAGTGGCGACGATATTCCATGTGAGTGCCTCTTCTTTCACTTCAACAAAACTTGTGTAACTGCCATTTTTAGGAAGTTTTAATCGGTCGTAAGCGAATTTGCGGATATTTTTTACGGCTGTAATCTGCTCACGTCTTTTTTCAGAAAGTTTATCGCTTCTAAGTAACTGGTTAATCGGCTCGCGCTTACTCATCAAAGTAAGATGACCAGAGGTACTTTGGGCTAGATAACTAATGCCACTACATGCCGATAGAAACTGTACGATTACTAGAAAAGTAATTATCTTTAAAACGTTAACTTTGCTAGTTTTCATCGAATTATTTAAGGCTAACAGTTATGTTGTCAATCAAACGGGCTTTACCTAACCAAGCTGACGCCAGTATTACTAACTCTTTATCGTCTTTAGTCGCCACCGATAAATCACCCGCATTTCTGATCTCGATATAGTCCGGCTTGAACCCTTTTTTGCTTAACTCATCGATGGCATTTGCTTGCAGGGTTAAATAATCTCTTTCACCATCATCAATAGCCTGTTTGATTTTTGACATTTCTGCAAACAAGCCAGGTGCGATCTCATTACGCTCTTTTTCATTTAAATAGTTATTTCGAGAGCTCATGGCTAAACCAGATTCTTCTCTTGCCGTAGGCGCTGCAATTATTTCTATGCCGAAATCTAGATCTCGTTCCATGCGACGAATCAGCATCAGCTGTTGGAAATCTTTTTTACCGAATACTGAAATATCAGGTTGGACTAGGTTAAATAACTTCGCAACGATAGTCGCCACACCAGAGAAATGCCCCGGACGGGAATCACCTTCCAAAATTTCACTAATGCCATCAACCTCAACGCGTGCAGCACTGCCTTCGGGATACATTTCATCAGCTTGCGGTAAAAATACCAGATCTACATTTTCAGCTTTTAATAAAGCCAAGTCATTTTCAAGTGTTTTAGGATATGCCGCCAAATCTTCCGGCTTGTCAAATTGTGTAGGATTCAAAAAAATAGAGACTACTACACGATCTGCAACTTCCTTTGCTTTTCTAACTAAAGATAAATGACCATCATGTAAATTTCCTAGTGTAGGAACAAATGCTGTGACTTCATTGTTAGATCGATATCCTCGCATAACTACGCGAAGTGCATCTTTATCGGGTGCTTGAATCATAATGAATTAAAAACCTTGTAAAAGTAGGGGGGTGTACTCGACATATTTCGATTAAGCTCAACACGAGAGCTCAACAGAACTGTCTTTTTAATTTATTTGGCTCTAAAAGAAGCACTGCTGATCAGTTGGGAATGTGCCATCTCTTACAGCATCCACATACGCTTTAATTGCTTCTGGTATATTACGACCATCGACTAAAAAATTTAATGAAAATTTGGGTGCAAGGTCTGAAATACCTATCATATCCTGTAGCACTAAAACCTGACCATCACAAACACGGCCAGCTCCAATTCCAATTGTAGGTATTTCTAATTTTTTGGTGATTTTTTCTGCTAAATCAACCGGCACACATTCTAATACAACCGCATCTGCGCCAGCATCTTGTAGCGCAAGGGCGTCAGATAACATTTGTTTCGCGACCTTATTATCACGGCCTTGCACTTTATAACCTCCCAATTTATGTACAGTTTGAGGGGTTAAACCAATATGTGCACATACCGGTACACCATGACGAGTCATGTGTCGAACTGTGTCTAATTGCGCTTCTCCACCTTCAAGCTTAATGATATGTGCATGACCCTCTTGCATCAAACGCGCAGCATTGGTGATCGCTTGATTTGGGTTGGTATAGCTCATAAATGGCAAATCAGCCATCACCAGCGAATGTTTTGTTTGTGGTTCAACCGCTTTTGAGTGATAGATAATATCGTCTACACTCACTGGTACGGTTGATTCGTGTCCTTGAATAACCATACCTAGCGAATCCCCCACAAGAATTATATCTACACCCTGCTCATCAACTACTCGGGCAAAACTTGAGTCATATGCGGTTAAAGCGACAATTTTTTTACCATCTTCTTTCATTTCACGGATTGTTTTTACCGTTACTTTATTCGACATGATGAAATTCCTTGATGTTGTGTAACTCTGTATTCGACAGGACTTTTATACATTCTAAAATAGAGGTCGTTTCATTGTTTTTCAAGTTTGGCATTTGTTCCGTACAATTTAAATCACGTAATGGAAATAACACAAACGCACGCTCACAAATTCTAGGGTGTGGCACCGTTAACCGTTTGGTGTTTATGGTTTTATCTGCATAAAACAATAGATCTAAATCTAGGGTTCTAGCTCCCCAACGCACAACCCCTTGACGAACTCGATCATTATCATTTTCTATTTTTTGTAGTAAATCGAGCAGTGCTTCAGCTTTCAAATCGGTTTTTAACTTAGCAGCAGCATTCAGATAGTCTGGTTGGTCTTGTGGGCCGTGCGGTTTGCTTTTATAGAATTTAGAAACAGTCAGGTCATGTATGTTTGCATGTGACTCTAAATCTTGGATAGCTTGATTTAAATACGCTAATGAATCACCCATATTACTTCCTAAGGCGATATAACATGTGACTTTGGTGCTAGTAGTATTGTCAGTTTCAAGCGTCATTGTTAGCTGAATAGTTTAGCTTTATACCGTTTTAATTTTTGCTTCTACGTCTAGGTTTACGACTATGTTTTGAAGATGAGGCAGCATGACACATAGCCTTTTTCTCCTTTAAATCCACTTCTTGGATCAACGTCCACCAATTGCATTCAGACATTGGAAGCTCCCCACATTGCGCGCGCAAACACATAAAATCATAAGATGCTCTGAAGCGTTTATGATCCAATAAACGCAAAACTCGTCGCTCATTTTTAAAACTGAACAAACCTTGTAAAGTCCAAATTTCTCGCGTCATATTGCTAAATCGGCGCGGTACAGATATACATTTTACTTGTTCTGAAAAGGCATCAGAGGCGGCTGAATGCATAGATTGCAAGGCCGGATTTCCCAACTCTTTGTACATCTTGAAACCTTCGCTTACGCGTTTCCAGAGCATAACCGCAAATAAAAATGCTGGGGTAACGGGCATATCCGCTCTTATTCTGCGATCGGTATTCTCAAGTGCAGCATAAACAAGCTGGGTGTAACTACCCTCGTTACCATCCTTGTCGATATCTTCTGCAAGGCTTGTTTCTGCTTCTGGGAACAAGTATTGGAATAGTTGATATTCGCGCAGTGCTTCAAGAATTTTTATCGCTTGGCCACTATGGAACAGTTTTAGTGATTCATCGAATAAACGTGCTGGTGCTATGTTGCCAAGTAGGCTTGCTAATTCGCGAATCGGTGCTTCGGTTTCTTTTTCAATCTTAAGACCTAACTTTGACGCAAAGCGTATTGCACGAAGCATTCTAACGGGATCTTCGCGATAACGAACCTCAGGATCACCTATCATGCGCAACTGTAATTTCTTAAGATCAGACACGCCACCTACAAAATCAACAACTTCTGCATTTTTTAGGTCATAAAAAAGCGCGTTTACGGTGAAATCACGTCGATACGCATCTTCTTCTAAGGTCCCATAAACATTGTCGTGAATAATTCGACCGTGTTGTCCAACTAAACCACTATCGCTGTTGTTATGTGGTGCTCTAAATGTAGCAACCTCAAAATATTCTCGTCCAAAATGGACATGCGCTAAACGAAAGCGTCTGCCGATTATTCGCGTAGAGGGCAACACTTGTTTGATTTGTTCGGGAGTTGCGTTAGTCGCGATATCAAAATCTTTAGGAATAATTCCTAACAATAAATCGCGCACAGCACCGCCTACTAAGTAAGCTTCGTATCCAGCATCAGTAAGGGAATTTAAAATAGTTCGGGCTTTTTTATCAATTTCCCGTGAATTAATACCATGCTCGTTGGCTGGTATTTTAGTGGCTGAACTCATTCGTTGAAAAAGCTTATATGGTGTGGTTTATTGAATGGATACTTTAACATACATATCGTGCATTAGACATTTTGGCGATGCATTGACCTAAACGTTTAATTCCCTCTTCGATTTTCTCTTCATTTACCGTAACAAAGCTCAATCTCATGGTATTTTGTTGAATTTTATCAACATAAAATGGAATACCTGGCACAAATGCTACTTTGTTTTGAATCGCTTCATCAAATAAATCCATGGATGAAATATGATCAGGTATAGTTACCCATAGAAACATTCCCCCCTCTGAAGGCGCAACATGAACTTCCTTTGGGAAGTGTTTTTCAATAGCACTAATCATCGCTTCTTTGTGACGCGCGTAATGTTCGATAATGGTAGCAATATGATCGTCCAATGAATTCTCGGTTAAATACTTCAACATCACTTGTTGAGAGAAATAATTGGTATGTAAATCCGCTGCTTGTTTTGCAATGGTAAGTGGCTCGATTAGCCAATCTGGTGCGACAATCCAGCCTAATCTAAATGAAGGTACGACTATTTTAGAAAACGTACCCAATAATAAGGTATTTTCTGGCGCTAACTCATAAAAACTTGAGCGGGGTGTACCTGAAAAGCGTAAAGCACCATAAGGGTCATCCTGTACTAGCAATGTATTATGCTGTTTGATGATGTTTGCCACCGCTTCTCGATTGGCTTGTGAATACGAAATTCCCGTTGGATTTTGAAAATTTGGCACACTGTATAATAATTTGGGTTGTTTTGACGCCAGCACCTGATCTAACTCTTCAAGGTTTAAGCCATCTTCATTCAATTCAACCGTGTGCATCTTAGGCTGAAACAATGCAAAAGATTGAATAGCTCCCAGATAACCTGGATTTTCGATCGCGATATTATCGCCTTCGTTTAAAAGCACTTTGCCAATTAAATCAAAAGTTTGCTGTGAGCCATTGGTGATTAAGATATTGTCTGGATTTACCTGCAAACCCTGTTGAGATTTATATCTATTAGAAATCCACTGACGCAAATCTGCATCACCCTCAGTACTAGAATACTGCAAGGCCTTTGGCCCGTTGTTTTTTAATACGTCACAACAGGCTGTTTCGATTTGTGACACAGGAAATAATTCAGAATTTGGTAATCCACCTGCAAACGAGATAACGTCAGGTTGCGTAGTGACTTTAAGAATTTCACGAATAAAGGATTTAGGTACGCTTTTTATTCTATTTGAGAGTAAATTATCCAAACTGCTTTCCTCTTTAGCTTTCCAGCAATTGTTTTTATGTGGCAACAATTCTACTGCTAAAACCTCATTTCGACGAGATAAACCATCACTAAAGTACAAAGATTCACGAGAAATGGGCGTTTCGATATAGTTTATACACAAACTACCTCTCATCTGATCAGTTTGTTATTCAATAGTAGATTGATTAGTCTAGGATTTTCAAATAAGAATAAATTTATAAATATGAATAAAACACAGCTTTTCACACTAAATTCTTTCCTTTTAGCTTTAATTTTTTCTACATCAATCGGTGCTGAGGGGTTAACTAAGAAAGAGGTTTATTCCTTTAAAGATATAAACGGTAATATCGTCTTTACCGATAAAAGACCTATAACAGAAAAAACATTTAAAACTCAAACAATTGAAGTCGCTAATTCTACGAGTGATCGTGAATACACAAATAAACAGGAATATTCTAATAATCAAACTGACTATTCCTATAAGCAAGAAAATAATGAGCGAATCGTTAGAGTGATCGTCGAAGACGGTCGGGCTTTTGATAAAAAATCTTATAAGAAAAAGCGCACATTAAAACGCTGTAAATCGTTTAAACGAAAATTTGATTATTACAGCGACAAAATGAAATCTGGTTATAAAAACTCAGAATACAAAAAATTAGAAAAGAACCGGAAAAAATACAGAAATCTTCTCTTTAAAAACTGTAAAACTAATACATTTGCTGATTAGCTAATCATTGAACAAATGTTTAAGACTTGCTTTCTAGTAACTCTTTTGCTCCTGCTCGATCAATATAAAAACTTTCTGACTTCAGAAGTGATTCATGAGTGGAATGATTATTTATAAATGGAAAAATTCGCTCCTCCATGATCAAGAGCCAATTTTCCAATGATTGCATTAATTCTTTTTCATTATCTCCGCTCATCTCAGCCTTCAATGGTTTAGCGAGTGCAACATAATTATCATCATAAATATCTCCAAATTCTTCATCGAAATATGCAGCAGAAATATCATAAAATCTAAACTGGCTTTTATATTCGAAGAAAACAAATACTGAAAGTTTATTACTAAACTCTTTATATAATCTTTTGGAAGTTTTGCTATGCCTTTTGAATCCCTGATTTTTAAAAGCAGGCATGATATTTTCTTTGAAAATCTTATCGAAACGTTTTTTTCTTTCTTTGGTATTTATTTCTTCTGCCATAGTTTTTAATCATTTAAAGATATCAAAATTTTTATAAGTGCTAGGAGTCATCACTAAGAATAATAGTTTTCCTGATAAAAACGTTAAATGCATAAAAAAAGACACCCCCCCACTTTTCAACTGTTTTACTTAAAAACAGCTAAAAGTAGGGGGGTGTCTTTTAAAATATGTTTAAGTATTAATTTATTAAGCTGCTAAAACTACCGCTGCTTTTAATTTATCAATCGCGTTACTTTCAATTTGACGAATACGCTCGGCTGATACGCTGTATTTAGCGGCAAGATCCTGCAATGTCGCTTTCTCGTCTACTAACCAACGACACGCCAAAATATCTTTACTTCGATCGTCTAACGAAGACATCGCATCAGTAAATAACTTCTTAGTGTGCGAATCCCAATCTGATGATTCTAGTAATTCAGATGGATCATCAACTTGTTCAGATTCTAAGTATTGATTTGGTGAGTAAGAATCGTCTTCATCCGTATCAGCAGATAAATCGAAACCAATATCTTGGCCAGACATACGTTTTTCCATCTCAAGTACGTCTTTATTCGTCACACCTAAATCTTTAGCAATATCAGATACTTCGTCTTGATTCATCCATGCTAAACGCTTCTTTTTACTTCTTAAATTGAAGAATAGTTTACGTTGCGCTTTGGTTGTCGCCACTTTAACGATTTTCCAGTTCTTAAGAATAAACTCGTGAATTTCTGCACGAATCCAATGAACCGCGAATGATACGAGACGTACATTAACTTCTGGATCAAAACGTTTAACCGCTTTCATCAAACCAACATTACCTTCTTGAACAAGGTCTGCTAGTGGCAAGCCATAACCGCTATAACCACGTGCAACTTTAATTACAAAACGTAGGTTATGCATAATTAGCTGACTTGCAGCTTGAAGATCATCGTTATCACGTAATTTTACGGCTAACGCATGTTCTTCTGATTTCTTTAACACAGGAATTTCGCGAACAGACTGTATGTAGCTTTCAAGGCTGCCTGAAAGAACTGGCATAGTTGTAGCGACTGCATCTGTTCTAATTGCTGGTGTATTTGTCATAGTTTTCCTTAATCCCCTGATAATATCTCAGTAATTTGTGCCTATTTTAGCACTCAAACGGTTAGAGTGCTAATTTACCTTTTAGTTCCCGATAAATAGTAATTATTTATTTAAATGAATTACTTAAAGGCACTTAATCACATTTATACAGCTATGACCTTTAATCAGAGCTTAATCGGGGTTAGCAATTGAGGCAAATGTCAGGCTAGCAGCAGCTAAGGTATCAGTAATATCTTGTTTGGTATGGGCAGATGACATAAACCCCGCTTCATAAGCAGATGGAGCAAGATTAACCCCTTGGAATAACATGCCGTGGAAGAATTGATTAAACTTTTCGATATCACATCTTGAAACCTGTTCAAAATTTGCAATATTTTCCTCTTCACTAAAGAACAAGCCAAACATTCCACCGACGCGATTATTAGTCATTGAAACATCATTTTCTTTTGCAACCTTCATCATACCTTCTACGAACATTTGAGTTTTTTGTTTTAAGTCTTCATAGAATCCATCACGAGTAATAATTTCCAGCATTTTTAGCCCTGCAGTCATCGCTAATGGATTCCCTGATAGCGTTCCTGCCTGGTATACAGGGCCAAGTGGTGATAAATGACTCATGACATCTTTACGCCCACCAAACGCTGCTGCGGGCAAACCACCACCAATGATTTTACCCAAGGCCGTAAGATCAGGCTTGATGTTGTAAACGGCTTGAGCACCACCCAGTGCTACTCGAAAACCTGTCATCACTTCATCAAATATCAATAAGGATCCGTGTTCATCACAGACTTCACGCAAACTTTCTAGGAAACCAGGAACGGGTGGGATACAGTTCATATTGCCAGAGACTGGCTCGACGATGATACAGGCAATTTTATCGCCCATTTTTGCGAATAGATCACGCACTTGCTGCGGATTATTGTAATCCAAAGTGATGGTATGTTTTGCGAAATCTTCGGGGACACCTGGTGAATTTGGCTCACCAAAGGTTAATGCACCAGAACCCGCTTTTACTAGTAATGAATCACTATGCCCGTGATAGCCACCTTCAAACTTTACTATGCTGTCGCGACCAGTAAAACCGCGCGCAAGACGAATCGCCGACATGGTTGCTTCAGTGCCTGAATTCACCATACGTAGCAATTCGATTGAAGGAACTAACTCTGCGACCTTTTCTGCCATTTCTACTTCAATGGCGGTAGGTGCACCGTAGCTCAAACCATTATCTGCGGCGGCTTTAACTGCTTCAATCACTTCTTGATTCGCATGACCTGCAATCATCGGCCCCCATGATCCAACATAATCAATATAACGGTTATCATCGACATCGTAGATATACGCACCCTTTGCACTTTTTATAAATAGGGGTGTTCCGCCTACGCTTTTAAACGCACGCACAGGCGAATTTACACCACCAGGAATGGATTTTTGCGCAGCTGCAAAGAGGTCTTGTGATTTTTTCATAATGGTACCGAATTTAAATTTAATGGTGAATTTAAACAGATTCTTATATGTTTTTAAATCTACATGCTCTATTTAAATGTTATTTAAGATATAACCATTATTAAGTAAAAGCATATAAAAGTGGGGGGGTGTCTTTTTTATTATATTTGGGATGATCACTGAACCTTCCTCAATATTTCCTTACGGAAATTGTTCTACTACCTCCTTAACTCCTACAGAGTCTAAGGAGGTACCTCACTTTTAGGACATATTGAATAAGGCCTATTTCAATCTGCTATTTTATTAATCGTTTTGATTATTCTTACCCGCTGGACTGGTGTATTGATCATTTAGGGTTTGCACATATTGATCAATATCACTGCGAATGCCATCAAGCTTAGTGCGGATTTTCATATTCCAACCGGTAGGTTTAGTTGAAAATATACTGTGCCTCCAGCGTGTATTTCTTCTGAATGCATTCGCGATACTGCCGAAACTATCTTCGCTAGGCAGCTTTTTCGCAATACCATTTACTAACTTACCGCGAATAAACATGTGAATCAGATAAAAGATAAACAGTGGAATTCCAAACGCCGCGATAGTTAAAGGAGTGCTGGCTTTTACTGTTTCTAGCCATGGTGGGTTAAAATTGAATCCTTGCCAGTATCCTAGGAATACTGAGAGTACTAACAAACCAATGATTAATGGAATGAAAATAACTAAATCAGTAAGAATTACGCGTTTCTTCCAACGTTGTTTGGCTGCTTGAATCTGTGGCACCACTTGTTGTTCTAGTTGATTTGAAAGCGATTCCATACTGCCAATAATTCGATAAACACGTTCGATATGAATATCATCCATACGTTTCATAATTTCGGCATAGTCGGTATTACGCTTACTCACATAACGTTCCCAAACGACCTTATCCTCAACGGGTGTTGCTAATTTATCATTGAAGATTACGTAAAAACGGCCGGAGTTTAGGCCATTTTGTACCAATGCTTTTTGCCACGATGCAACGATATCTTCCATATTATCGTCGTTCGCAGAGGTGTCAATTTGATTTAAGATAAACAAGAATTTACTATTATCGTTACGTCGTTGTGATCCACGCACTAAATGCTCTAAAGTATCTTGCATTGCGCCCGGTTCTGGATGACGTGCATCAAATAACACCAAAACTAAATCTGATAATTCGATGATGTGGTCGGTAATTTTTAGTGTTTCTTTGCGTTGTTCATCCGCATCGAAGCCCGGAGAGTCGATCATGATTTTGCCACGCAAATTCTCACTAGGCACCACTTTCATTTGTAAGTAGTTATCTATTCTGGAACCTGCACCTTGAGCTACTGCTTCTATGTTTTCACTCATTTGATAGAACGGAAAACGCGGGTCGCTATCTAATGCGATACCGGGTAAAGTTTTTACATCTGATTCACCACCGTAACTTAATACCGTGAATTTATCATCGACTGCTTGATTGCCAGATTGTTGAACATCTACACCTAAATAAGTATTGATAAAACTCGATTTACCCGCAGAAAAGGTTCCTAATACAGAAACTAATGGCCACCATGAAATTTGTGTTGCATACGATTCATCACCATTGATTAGGCCCATTTTTTGAGCAACTTTATCTAATTCACGATAACGTTTTACTACTGAGACTAAGACGGGGTTTTCAGTTTTGAGATGTTTTTGCAAAAGCTCAAGACGATTTTGCATTCTCTTTGCTGGTGTCATACCAATTCCTTTTATCCTTTGTTAACTTTGTATTGATAAAATACAAAGTCAGAAGACACTTATGATTTGCAGACTAAAAAACTAGTTTTGATATTTTTAAAAATTTATAAGAATCAGAGTCTGTTTCATTATTTGATATTATTTTGCCGGATGAAATAAAAACACATGAGCACTGTATTTAGTGCTCATGTTTCTCTTTAATTTTTATTTTCCTGCTTGTAGCTTATTGTGAATTTCAGTGGCTTTATCTGGAAAGAATAATCCAATGAATCCAACCATATTTGCTACTTTATCTGCTTTTCCTGCTTCGATCATTGGCATAGAGATTTCTGCATAAAGCTCAGCCGCTTTCTTAGGGAAACCTTGGCGCCAATACACATTACCTAGCTCACCTTTGTAATCTACTACATCCGGGCTTGCATTAATTAGTTGCTGATAAATTTCTGCTGATTCCTCAAGACCATTATTCCAATATGCTTCGCGTGCCATAAGGAGTAACTCATCTGTACTCATTTCGGTGAATTGAGTTTCTGTAACAGCTGTTGCAGTTTCAGCCTCAGAAGGTGCATCTGTTGAAGAAGCTGTTTCAGTCGTTTCGGTTGAAGCTACTTCTTCTTTAGACTCTGATTCTTGAGTTTCGGGTTTTTCTTCGCTTTCAGACATAACCGTTACTGGTTTGTTTAAAGCTGGGTCAACACCATGCTCTTTGAAATAATTAGCAGCGCTACTTTCTGTAGTGTCCGCAGCCTGTGTTACTTCTGCTGTTGTGCTTGTGGCTTCATCACTTGCTACTTTCTCGGCATCTTTTGTTGAATCAACAACTTCTGTTTTTACTTCTTCGACAACGGCTTCTTCAGTTGTTTTAACTTCTTCTTTTATATCTGTTGCTTCTTTTTTAACTTCTTCAGCTACTGTCTCTTCAGTTGCTTTGATCTCACCTTCGGTTTTCTTAGCCTCTTCAGCTGGAGTATCGTCTTCGGCAACTTTAGCTTCCGTAGAATTTTCTTCGGCTTTTTTTGCCTCACCATCAACCAATGAACTTGTTAATGTAGAAGGTTCAATTTTGGGTGCTTTAGTAATATCTACTTCACTTGATTCGGCTTTTTGTGCTTCAGTTGAATCAGCAATACCAGCATCTTTGTCTGCAGATCCACCACCAGTCATGCTAAATAAAATAGCAGCTATAGCTAAAAGATATACAGCAACGATTAGAATGGGGTGTTTCATTAACCAACGAAAAATATGCATTTAATAATTCTCCTAAATTTACGTTCTACACTTTAACCGTATTTGCATACAAATACATACGCTAAAATATAATTTAATAGTTAATATGGCTTAAGCCATAGTTTTTAATTTACTGTGCTTTAACGGGTTCGCTCATTGGTAACATCGATTCCATCAAATAAGGTGGCATCGGAGCAATGTAATAACCACCGTTATACATAGGCATTTGTTGATAATTATAGTCAGCAGACACTGTTGTCGGTGCAAACTTATCACTGTTATCCGTTACAACCTGCTGTGGGTCTTCACCTTGTATGCCATCTGGTGTCGTAGGCATCATTTTAAAGACTACTTCACCTTTTTCTACACTTTTAAATTCACCCAGTTTTTGATCCATCCAAATAGGTTGAATCAAATGATTCAATAAATCGTGCTGAGTTGATGTTGCCATAACTTTTATTGACTCAGCCTTAATAGGCTCTTCAATTTTTTCATCATTTTTAGCGATCACAGATTCTTCATTTTCTGCTGTTTTCTCAGAAGTTATATGGTCCTCATCTTTTGTTTCAGATTTACTATAAGGCCCTTCTGGTGCAGCAATTTCTTTAGGTTCTTGGGTTATGAGTGTAGCTTTTTCGTTATTGTTAGAGACACCGTCTTCCTCAGTGCTCTTTATTGCAACCGATTCAACAGATTCTTCTTTCGAAGTTTCAGTTGCCTCTGTTGCTTCAGTTTTTACAACTGCCTCAGCTTCTACTTCAGTCTTTAAAGTTTCAACAACTTCTTTTTGTTTTTTTGGTGCTATATCACGATCAGTCATCAACATCAGAATTGCAACTATAGCTGTCGCCGCAATAACTAATAGTGTTCCACTTTTAAATTGATTCATTTTTGTTACCTATTAGGTTTGGTGTTTAGTAGCTTTTCTTAGCTTAAAAGATCATTTTTTCACTATAGCTTGAGTAATTTTTATTTTGGATAATTACTAAAGATCTTTATAACGTTAAAAAAGACTGAAATAAAAAATTTAGGGGTTATGCCATCTTTTAACAAGATTTAAAGCTTAGCGTTAATTAATTTTATTGTCTAATTTAAGAGTACCATTTCAATATAAAAATTCACATTTTACTGCACAGGTATCAGACGCTGTATTTTTCCCCATTGCTTGTGTTCTATATTGATTTCTACTGCTCTTGGTATCTCTTTAAGTTCTCTCCAGTTTTCTTGCCATTCATTATTTTTATCTAATAATCTAAGCTCAAATGACTCAATATCTTTCAGTAATTTCATGCTATTAGGCTCCAAGTTAATATGATCAACTAATGCCCATGTTTTTCTCACTAACGTTTTTTCTTCAAGATCGTATCTGACCCTTTGTAATGAACTTCTTTTTATACCGATAGGATTAGGGTTTCCCGCGCGCGTAAATTCAATCAACCCTTCGGAGTCCAAGCCATATTCAAATGCTTTTGCAAATTCGTTAAAACCTGTGCTTCTTGGTCGAGGTACGAGTTGCCGCATATCTCTCTCTAAAAACATCATAGTGCGTTGTAATTCTTTTAATTGTTTTTCTTGGTTTGCAATCACTTCATTACCAGTAATGACATTGGATAATCCAGCGTAAGCCATTACTGACATCAAAGAAAAGATAGTCATCGCTATCAATAACTCTAACAAAGTAAAACCTTGAGCCGATTTTATATCTATACAATTTTTCATGGTTTAGGTAAAAACCCAACGACTGTTACAAATGGAGATGACTTTTGATCGTCTTCCGACCAAACTGACATTTCAATACGTCGAATATTATCGTCATCAGTTTTTATCGATTTTTGTGACCAGATCCATTTCCTGCCAGCCATCTCGCTATCGCCTTTTTGTTCGCCAAACTTTGGCCATTCTTTAGCTATACGTAATTTTGCGATTTGATTTAAGGCAACCCAATTAGCGAAGGCTTTATTATTCATTCTTGATGCATTATTCGCGGCATTGCCGATAACTTTTACTGCACCACCTAAAGAAACTGCAATGACTAATAACGCTACCATTACTTCTAACAAAGTGAAGCCTTTTTGTTTCTCTTTATTTGATGGAAGATTAATCATTTCATTAATTCAAGTTTTCTTTTAGCAAAAATGTTCTTTCAATTTCACCATTGGCATCTACTTTGAGTGAAATTTCAGATTCTTTCTGAAATCGAATGCTGTAAGTAAATGGAGTCATCTCGCCGCTGGATAAAATAACGACTTGCGGCTTACTTTTTTCACGGTCTTTTAAATCGATTAAAATTCCATCCAAATACATCTTGGTGGAAAAATCATTTTCTAAAACTCGTTTGTTGAATGGACTTTGACTCATAGCAAGCCAGCTATTATTTACATTCTGGTAAAAACTATAACCGTTAGGTGTAATTTCTAGAGCTAATTCATTGGATTGTAAAATTGCTTCATCTTGTGCCAATTCTATCAAAGCAGAAAATCGATCAGCATGTTCTTTGAGTAATTTATCGCCCACTGGTGGAAACGACAAAGCCACAGCACTTATAAGTACTGCGGCAATGACCACCACAACCATGATTTCTATTAGGGTAAAACCTTTATTGTTTCTCCTCATAGTTTTAGATATGTATTTACTTATATGGCGTTTTAATTTTCAGCGTTCCAATTACCCACGTCATCCTCACTTTGTACTTTGTCGGGGCCGTAAGAATAGATATCCACATCTCCATGTACTCCCGGACTTAGATATTTATATGACTCACCCCATGGATCAATCGGAGTTTTCTTTATATATTGTCTCCAGTTTTTAGCCTCAGGATCACCTGATGGTTTTGAAACTAATGCCTCTAAGCCTTGATCAGTACTGGGATAACTGTAGTTTTCTGCTTTATATAACTCTAATGATGTAGAAATAGTTTTAATATCTACTGCTGCACGCTCAAAGTTGGCTTTCTCTAGATTTCCAAGTATTGCTGGGCCAACCGCTGCTGCCATAACCGCAATAATAACCACTACAACCATTACCTCTAACAAAGTAAAACCTTGTTGTTTACTACGTTGTTTTGCTGGCAATTGCTTATTAGTAGTTAGTTTAAATTTTTTCATTTTTACCTCTTTGATGATTCTTAGCATTTAATGGTGTTTTAAACATTCGATGTATAAAACTTATCAATGCTTTTATAGTTGGTATTACATATGTTGCTTACTTTCGTGAGGCTATTTTGCCATACTCTGTAGGCTTACTCTATTTTTGTTACTCGATCTTAATTTTCATTTATGGGTTTATTCAAGTCATTACACAATAATAAATTATTATTGATAAGTATTTTAGGACTTTCACTGATTCTGATCATTGGACAATTGTTTCAAAATGACATTGTATTTGATCGAAATGCAATTCATTCTGGACATTGGTGGAAAACCATTTCAGGAAACTTCACACACTCAAATATTCCCCATTTACTGCTTAACCTGAGTGGACTAGTGTTACTCATGTTGCTATTTGTAGACAGCTTAACAGCAAAAACATTCATTTTTTCGACATTATTTTTATCGATTATTGTTGGTTTCGGCTTATTTTATTTTACCCCTGAATTGGACTTTTATTATGGCTTTTCGGGAATACTGTATGGTTTGTATTTTATCGCCGCTGTCTGCGCAATTTTAAACAATGATCGTTTCACAGGAATTTCTGTTGCTCTTTTAATCACCAGTAAAATAGTCTGGGATTATTTTACCGGTGGCAATCAATCAAGCGCTGAATTGATTGGTATTCCTGTTGCAAATGATGCACATTTATATGGATTTATAGGAGCCTTGTTTATTGCGGTTTTTTTAATCATAAATTGGCGATTAAATACCTCTAAATGACACCCCTCCACTTTTTAGTTATGAATTACCTTGCTCGCGATTTACCGCTCGGTAGGCGATATCAGTACGATAATAGCAATTGTTCCACTTAATTTGTTCAACTATTGAATATGCATTTTTTTGAGCATCACTGACGGTGGAACCTAAGCCAACCGTACAAAGGACTCTTCCACCATTTGTAACAATATTCTCACCATCCCTTGAAGTTCCAGCATGAAAGGTTTTGCTTGAATCAGTATCAGAAGGTATACCAGTAATTACCTCTCCTTTATCATATGCTTCAGGATATCCACCCGCTGCTAAAACAACGCCAACAGCTGATCTTTTATCCCAATCGATGCTTATTTGCTCTAGTTGCTTATCAAGCGCTGCCTCTAGTAAATCAACCAAATCAGAGTTTAATCGCATCATAATTGGTTGTGTTTCTGGGTCGCCAAAACGCACATTGTATTCCAAAACTTTCGAGTCACCTTTTGCATCGATCATGACACCCGCATAAAGGAAGCCTGTAAATGGATTACCTTCATCAGCCATGCCCTTAATGGTAGGCTCAATAACATCTTTCATTATTTTTTTGCTGATTTCAGAGGTTACCACTGGGGCAGGTGAGTAAGCACCCATACCACCAGTATTTGGACCATTGTCACCATTATCTCTTGCTTTATGGTCTTGTGATGTTGCCATCGGCAAATAATTTTCACCGTCAGCAATAACGATTATGCTGGCTTCTTCACCTGTTAAAAACTCTTCAATAACCACTCTATGGCCAGCTTCGCCAAAGCTATTTCCCGCCAGCATATCTTTTACTGCCGCAATCGCTTCATCTTCAGTTTCAGCGAGAATGACGCCTTTACCAGCAGCTAAGCCATCTGCTTTTACGACAATAGGTGCCCCTTCTTTTTTGATGTAAGCGACTGCCTCATCAATATCAGTAAAATTTTCATATTTTGCGGTAGGAATATTATGTCGAGCAAAAAAGTCCTTTGAGAACGCTTTTGAACCTTCTAACTGAGCCGCCCCTTTACTCGGTCCGAAACACCTCAGATTATTTATCTCAAATAAATCAACAATCCCTGCAACTAGAGGTGCTTCAGGACCAACCACCGTTAAGTCAATAGCATTTTCCAAAGCAAATTTTAGCAAGCCTTCAGTATCTTCAGCATTAATCGCAACATTTTCAATCTTATCTTCTAAAGCAGTACCAGCATTTCCTGGTGCCACAAAAACCGTTTCTACTTTTGAGGTTTGAGCTAATTTCCATGCTAAAGCATGCTCTCTACCGCCACTGCCGATCAGCAAAATTTTCATTTAAGTCCTTTTATTCATAACGATTAGTACCAATATTAAATTTTAACAAATGTACCGCTACAGTTGATACAATTAATACTTTAATTAAAGAAAAATATTATGAAAGTCACACTTGCTAATCCTCGTGGATTTTGTGCCGGCGTTGATCGCGCAATAGAAATTGTTGATCGCGCAATTGAGCTTCTTGGTGCTCCTATCTATGTTAGACACGAAGTGGTACATAACCGCTTTGTAGTAAATAATCTCCGTGAAAAGGGAGCGGTTTTTGTCAATGAGCTGGATGAAGTGCCTGATGATGCAACTGTTATTTTTAGCGCACACGGAGTTTCAAGAGCAGTCCAAGATAGGGCTAAAGAGCGAGGCTTAAATGTTTTTGATGCTACCTGTCCTTTGGTGACTAAGGTACACATGGAAGTTTTGCGTTATAGCAAAGAAGGTAGAGAAACCATCCTAATCGGACACAAAGGACACCCTGAAGTTGAGGGCACTATGGGTCAATACAATAAAAAGTTTGGTGGGAATATATACCGTGTAGATTCACCCGATGAAGTATCAGTTTTGCAAGTTGAAAATCCTGAAAAACTTGGATTTGTAACTCAAACCACTTTATCAATGGATGACACGGCAATCATAATAGAAGCCCTACGAAAGAAATTTCCAAGCATTGTTGGGCCTAAAAAAGATGATATTTGTTACGCCACCCAAAACCGCCAAGATGCCCTAAAAAAACTCGCTGATGAAAGTGATGTAATTTTAGTTGTTGGCTCACCCAATAGTTCAAATTCCAATCGTTTAAGAGAATTAGCAGAAAAACGTGGTACGCCTGCATATCTCATCGATGGTGCAGATGACATACAAGAATCATGGTTTGATAAAGGAATTAATAATATCGGTGTAACTGCAGGTGCATCAGCCCCAGAAATACTCGTAGAAGAGGTGAATGCAAAATTAGCGAGTTTAGGAGCTGAGATAATGCCAGATAATCAAGGCATTATTGAAAATGTATCTTTTGTTTTACCTAAAGAACTTAGATAAAAACTTAATGTAGTAACTAATTATTCAGTTCTCACCCTTCCCAATCTACTTAAATTTACTTCTTTTGAAATGTCATTAGCATCTCTTCCGATTTCAAATTTCGAATTGCTGCCAAGTCTGCCAGAAAATTGGTAAGTAATTTTTTTATCTGAGCTATTTTCAACAAAAAGAGATTCTATTGGGTCTCCAACTTTTAATAAATCTTCTCTGCCATTGGGTCCACAATCTGCAATTACTTCATTAGAAACAGTATCATTATCACAGTCCAAAAATATTATCCAACCATCAGAAAAATCTCTACTGTCAGAACAGTTAACTTGATCTGAACTTGGGCAGATAGTTACAGAATTACTTTGCTTCAAAGCCTCACTTCTTGCATATAATAAACCTGAAACCAGTTCATTAGTTGCTGTAGATATACGATTTCTCTCAATCAAGTTAGCAAAGCTAGGTAAAGCAATTGCTGCAAATATACCTACAATGGCTACCACAACCATTATTTCTATTAGCGTAAAACCATAATTAGATTTTTTATAATTATTCATGTCTTTTACATTCCACATATTAATGACTGTCAAAGTACTAATTGCGGAATTCTCTGTTTTTATTACTACCCATTAAATCATATTTACAGGTTTGGGGTAGTTTCTTCTGATAAGTGGCTGTATATCATGGTTAACTTCAAAAGTGGCCAAAAGTAGGGGGGTGTGAATTTAATCTATTTTAGGTATAAAAAAAGGGCTTTGAATGAATCAAAGCCCTTGTTCTTTTTCGAGTGAAAACCTAAGTTTAGCTTGTAGGAAGTTTGAACGATCCAACCTCACTACGCAGTCTTTCAGCGTATGCCACAAGATTCTTAGTTTGTACACTCTGCTCATCCAGTGCGACAGATGTTTTCTCTGTAGAATCAAGTACTGTATTCGCTTGCGCCATCAAAGATGCGTTAGCTTCTGTTTGTGCTTGTGATTCAACCGATATACGTTTGATCGCTTCTGCAAGTTCAAGTGCATCAGATTGTGTTTTCGTCATCTCGGTACCTGCCTGACTTGCAAGCTCTGTACCTTCAACAACACGCTCGATGGTAGAGTTCATCGTCGCAATTGCTTCCGAAGTTTCAAGCTGGATACTATCGATAAGAGCCGATATCTCCAATGTTGATTCTCTCGAACTCTCTGACAGACGCTGTACCTCTTCCGCAACTACCGCGAAACCTTTACCGGCTTCACCAGCACTCGCTGCTTGCATAGAAGCATTCAATGCAAGTACGTTAGTTCTTTCAGAAAGTGTGTTGATTATCTCAACGATGTTTCCGATTTCTTGCGAACGTTCACCCAATCGCTTGATACGTTTTTCCGTTTCAGCAACCGTTTCACGAATCTGACCCATACCCTCGATGTTCTTATTTACCGAGTTAGCAGTGGTAGTCGATGAAGACTGTACGTTTTGTGCAAGTTGACTTACCTGCTGTACCAAACCACCGATGTTATTGATAGAGTTAGATACTTTAGTCAACTGATCGATTGTACTTTGGATGATTATCTTTTCATTGTCCGCCGCACCTTTTACTGCAGATGTTTGAGACTGTACTAAGTTTACTGAATCCTCTACTTGCTTCGATACTTTATTGATCTCAATAAGTACGTCAGAAGTTTCCTCAACCATCATATTCAATGCGTCAGATACTGTACCTGTAACGTCCTCCGCCACCGGTACTTCAATCGTGAGGTCACGATCAGCAAGTTGTGCGGTTGCGTTCATCAATTCAACCACTGACTCGTTCAATTGTTTATTGGTTCGAGCGGCCTCTTCCATTGTCGCGATACGCTCATCGAGCATGCCATCAAATGTGTTGCCAAGCTCCTCAAGCTCATCGCCAGAAGTTAGTTTCGCTCGTGCTGTCATATCACCTTCAGCTACTTGGTTCATAGTACCAGTTAACTGACCTAAAGGACGTGTAATCGAACGTACCAGTAACCAAGCACCCAAACTTACTAGTGCCAAAGCACCTAAACCAATCAATGATGCTTTACTAAGAATCTCAGAAGTCATCTTATTGATCGGTCTGAAAGCTTCTTCAACGTCAATTTCAGACATCAACACCCAGTGTAGACCAGGAATATCTAGCGGAGTATAAGCAGAAAGTACTGGTACACCACGATAATCAGGGAAAGTCGCGAAACCTTCATTACCTAATAGTGCATCTTTAGTACCTGGTGTATTCGCAGCCTGCAATCCGATACTAGTACCTTTTGCAAGAATTCTGTTTACGTTTGGATCACCCGCTTGTTGTAGTGCAGTAATATAACCCGCTTTATCTTCAATCAAGAAACGACTGTCATTACGAAGCTTGTTATCGTTAGCGACGATGTATGTTTCACCCGAGTCACCTTGTCCAACGTTTTTCCAGTCGTTATTAGATGTCATAAGGTTATTCAAACGATC
Organism: uncultured Cocleimonas sp.; assembly: GCA_937974135.1. Lineage (GTDB taxonomy): Bacteria > Pseudomonadota > Gammaproteobacteria > Thiotrichales > Thiotrichaceae > Cocleimonas. The sequence continues at coordinate 23,033 of CALJIH010000181.1, forward strand.
AACCGGCGCTTGCATGATAAGTACGCCTAACTTTTTATCACCATCATAAACTGGTGATGAGAAGAATGCCGCAGCACCGTTATAAGAAGGGTAGTAATCAGCAAAGTCAATAGTATTTACCGTTTCAGCAGGTAAAGATGCTGGCTCTGATTTTCTAAATGCATCAGCTAAACCAGAGTTTGAATATGGACCTGTTATTAAGTTTGTTGCATAGTCCAATTCTTTAAATACCGAGTACATTACGTCGCCACGATTATTCACTAAGAATATATCGTAGTAACCAAACTCTTGTAGGAAGCTACGAATTGAAGGATGATATTTTCTATGCATTGCTGTGTATAAAGAGTTATCTTCAGCTGCTACCTGTGAATCTTTAGCACCTAGTGGGTTAGCGTTTTGCGCAATGTATAAATCTTGAAGGTGCAATGTACGCTGATCTAACGCTTGATAGTAATTTAGCGCTACAGGGTCTTCACCATTATTTAGTTCTTTAAATTTATTAGTAAATGCACCTGTATAGTAATCGCGTAGTTCTTGATAATTTTTAGGTGGCTGAGGATTTTCAGGGTCTGCAGCAGCTTGAGTAATATCTTGATTAACTAATTCAAACGCATTAGTAAATTCACGTGTAGCATCAATTATCATTCTGTTGTTAGAGTAAGTAGAAAGCTGACCATGAATTGTCTTAAAGTAATCCTCTACCTGGGTTTTCTTCGCGTTTCTGTTTGATATCAGTGATTGTTTTGCAACCTCTTCTAAAGAAGCGGTAGAAGTATCACCAGCAGTTTTAGTGATCAAAGCACCAACACCTACAACCGATAATAAGGCCCCTAAAGCTGCACCTAATATGATTTTAGTTTTAATATTCATTTGAATTATCCTTAAATTGCTATTTTTCTAGAGCAATCATTAAATTATTTTTATTATAAAAAATTATGAAAAAATTCTATTTCAATTAGAAACGACGAATTTGTTCATGAATCTGATCTTTAGTATAAGGTTTAGAAATTAAAGCTCGTCCGCCTAGTTTTTCAGCCCAAATACGGTCAGCTTCTTCATTTTTTGTGGTTACAAACACGATAGGGATATCTTTGTTACCTTCTGTGCGTAAGATTTTACGACATGCTTTAAAGCCGTCCATATCGTCCATTACTACGTCCATAAAAACAAGATCTGGCTTTTCTTTTTGAACCATCTCTATTGCTTCTTGGCCTGAAGTAGCTACGTTGACATAACAACCCGCATCCATGACGATTTCTTTTAATTGCATTAATTGTGTTGATGAATCTTCAACGATTAGAACTTTATTAACAGCCATTTTGATTACCCTTTTTTGTTGGTTTGGTATTTATTAAAGAGAGCATTTGCTCTTATTAGCTTATTTTTATTAAATTTACATCGCGATAATAATGCTTTACAACTTAATCAGAGCTTAACCTGAGTCTCACAGTACAAAACTTATACAGTTAGCCATAAAAAAGGGGCTTGTTTACACAAGCCCCTTCTATTCATCATTAGAAAACGATTAACTTATAATTCGTAGCCGCGCTCTTCATGATCTGTAATATCGAGACCTTGAGTTTCTTGATCACTATCAACACGTAAGCCATTTGTCATTAAGCTCACTAGTTTAAATAGAATAAACGAAACAACCGCGGTATATATAAATGTTGAAAGCACACCGATCGCTTGGATTCCAAATTGTTGGCCAATAGAGTTAACACCATCTGCAAACCCTTGACCACTGAAAATACCTAGCTCAGTCGATGCGAATACAGCTGCGAGTAAAGTACCTAAAATACCACCTACGCCATGAACAGGGAAAACATCCAATGAATCATCAATCTTTAACTTCTGTTTGATAATAATGACCGCATTAAAACAAATAACACCAGCTAGGAAACCAATAATCAACGCGCCGGCGGGTCCAACAAAGCCTGATGCTGGTGTGATGGTTCCTAAACCTGCAATAATGCCTGTTACGGTACCTAGCGCTGTAGGCTTGCCAAATTTAATCCACTCATAGAACATCCAAGTAATCGCACCAGTCGCCGCTGAGATGTGAGTCACCAACATTGCCATTGCTGCATCGCCGTTTGCTGCCAAGGCACTACCACCATTAAAGCCAAACCAACCTACCCATAACATTCCCGCACCCGTGATAGTCATGGTCATGTTGTGCGGAGGTGTTGCTGACTTACCAAAATTCTTTCTTGGCCCAATTACAATTGCAGCAACTAATGCAGCAACACCAGCTGTGATATGTACAACCGTACCACCAGCAAAATCTAATAAACCAAGCTCTTGTAACCAGCCTCCGCCCCAAACCCAATGCGTAATAGGCGCATACACAAATAAAAGCCAAAGCGTTGTGAATAGTAAAACTGCAGAAAACTTAGTTCGCTCTGCAAATCCGCCAATGATTAATGCAGGGGTAATAATTGCAAAAGTCATTTGGAATAGAGCAAACAGTGATTCTGGAATATCACCCGCTAATGCACCTTCAGTAACGCCACTAAAGAAAACTTTGCTAAACCCACCAAAGAAAGCATTACCCTCATCAAATGCGATGCTGTAACCAATAACTAACCAGAATACACTGGCAATACCTGCAATGGCAAAGCATTGCATGAGTACTGATAAGATGTTCTTTTTACCAACTAAACCACCATAAAATAATGCCAAACCTGGTAAAGTCATAAATAAAACAAGCGCTGTAGAGGTTAATATCCACGCAGTATTAGCTCCATTTAACTCATCAGCTTGTGCAATCAAAGGAAAGCATAATAAAAAAACTAAAGACGATATTTTTGTAACAATTTGATTCATTCTTACAGCGCCTCTGGTCCAGTTTCACCCGTACGAATACGGATTGTTTGCTCAATACTTTGCACAAATATTTTTCCGTCACCAATCTTGCCGGTGTTTGCAGCCTTTATGATTGTTTCAATCGCTTGATCTAAAATCTCATTTGAAACAGCCGTCTCAATTTTCACTTTAGGTAAAAAATCAACCACATACTCTGCACCACGATATAACTCAGTATGACCTTTTTGACGACCAAAGCCTTTTACCTCTGTTACTGTGAGTCCCTGAATTCCAATTTCTGATAATGCTTCTCTAACATCATCAAGCTTGAAGGGCTTAATAATCGCTGTGATTAACTTCATAATCTGTCCCTGGCTAAATTAAAGCGCGACATCATACCCTAAACGGCCCCATAAAGGGAGTTACCTCATACATTATTGAAATAATAAATAGCAAAATAATACGCATAGTGTGCTTTGGTATAAAAGAAGGTAAAATTGCAGCTTCTGTAGAATTAGACTCTAAATTAATGGCTACATACGCAATTGGGGATATTCAAGGCTGTTATGATTCCTTGCAATATTTGCTAGAAAAGCTAAATTTTTCTCCGGAGAACGATCAACTTTGGTTTGTTGGTGATTTAGTTAACCGTGGTAAAAAATCGTTAAAGACTGTCAAGTTTGTGAAAAGTCTAGGTAGCTCTGCGATTACCGTATTGGGTAATCACGACATTAGTTTATTGGCGATGCATTACGGTACGATTCCTTCCAGCCCAACGCTAAAAAAGTTTTTAAAATCGAAACATCGCGAAGCCTTGGTTGATTGGCTTAGGCATCAACCCGTGTTTCATATGGACGAGTCATTAGGAGTTTGCATGGCTCATGCTGGAATTTCTCCACAATGGACTTTAAAACAAACGATCAAGCTTGCTAAAGAGATTGAAGGACCCTTACGTGGTGATAATACTGGCGAATGGTTAGCAGAAGTGTATGGCAATAAACCCAATATATGGAGCGATGATTTAAGTGGGTATAACCGCCACCGCTATATTTTGAATGCTTTTATGCGCATGCGTTATTGTAATGTAAAAGACGGTTCGCTGGACTTTAAACTAAACGGCGTACCAAAAATTAAGAACCCAAATGCAGCAAAGCAAATCCCATGGTTTTTAATGAAAAACCGAAAACCAATACCACTTCGAATAATTTTCGGCCACTGGTCGAGCTTAGGTTATTATCACGATGACAATGTCACCGCATTAGACACTGGCTGTGTTTGGGGTCGACAATTAACTGCCGTAAGAATCGATGATGAAGCGATGCCTCTAGTTAGCCAAACTTGTACGAATTTATCATGAGCGAAGATCAAAACTATCCGTTGAATTTTGAATCGAACCAAACGCCTGCGGGAAGCTTACGCATCAAAATCAAAAATGAAGACTATCTAGTGCGGGTAATGAAGCCTTCAAACAACGCCTCATTAAATGAATTACAACTTTCTTTAACGAGAAATCGTGAAATGCTCAAAGAGAGCTATCTTGCAATGCATGAAACCTGCCGCGATGATTTTTTCAAACGCGTCGAAAAGAAATACGTCGATTATTTTTCACCCACGCAAAATGCTCTAGTTGCCAGAGCGAATATTGATTTACTGATTCCATTAATTAATGTCAAAGGTGGAGTAGCTTCCTACAAAGGTAAGTTAGAAGGCTTACCGATTGAAAAACACATTTCAAAATTACGTGATAAAGCGGCGGATAATATTCGTGAAGAGGGCACTAAAACCCGTATTGGGAGTTTCTTCATTATCATGGGTGTGATTGCACTTGCAACGTTGATTTTATTGTTCTTTTTCTGATTAAAAAGACACCCCCCTACTTTTGGGCACTTTTAAGCTATATTTCCTTAAATATAAGCTAATCTTCTGAGATAGATTATTTAGGATGATCCCATGAAAGAAGCCCGTCGACGTTTTACCCAAGAAGAATACCTTCACCGCCAAACCATCACCCGCGAATCGATGCAAGAGAAAGGTATTGATCTATTAATCGTTTACGATCCAGCAAATATGAATTGGTTAACTGGTTACGACGGTTGGTCTTTTTATGTGCATCAATGTTTAGTGATTGGCACAAATGGTGAATTATTTTGGTATGGTCGAGGTATCGATGCGAACGGTGCAAGATTAACTACCGATCTCGGTGATGATGAAATTATTTCTTATCCCGATCACTACGTGCAATCACCTGATATTCACCCGATGGAGTATTTAGCAGGTATTTTCAAAGAGCAAAATCTACACGCTAAAAAAATTGGTTTAGAAAAAGATAATTATTACTTCACTGCACGTGCCGCTGAGTCTTTATATGCGAGTTTACCGGATGCAACTTTTGTTGAATCGACAGCCTTAGTAAATTGGTTGCGCGCAGTAAAATCTGAGCAAGAAATTGAATATATTTCTACCGCTGGCAAAATAATTACCAATGTGTACAAACACATTATGGATGTCGTCACACCTGAAATGCGCAAGAATGAACTCGCGGCTGAAATCTC
>CALJIH010000182.1 GCA_937974135.1 uncultured Cocleimonas sp.
AATGAGCTCAGCTTTAATCGGATGAGTGATGTTTTCACCATTAACTTTAAATATGAACATGTATCCAGACTTATCAGGAAAAAAACGTGCTTCTGATACATATGAACTATAAATATCTGCTCTTTCTTGTGAGTCTTCGGCTTTACCTGCAGTCACAGTGCCTAAGGCAATCGCAGTAAAGTCAACAATGTCTTTAAGTTCTCGTTTATATCCTTCTAACATGGCTTCACTGGAATTTTGAATACCAATGTCACGAATGTTGTTTGACATGGTGTGATAGCCAAATGCAGTTATCACAGAGAAGATGATAAATACTGCAACCAACAAAGATACTTTTCCACTAAATTTAAGATTTTTCCACATAAATACTCCCAAGTTTGTATTAGTTATTTTTATATTGTAATAATTTGTTCTTATTTTTAAGGCGAAATATGGTAGCAATATAAATATGAATATCACCTTAATTTAAATATTGTTATTTTTAATTGAAGTATTAAATTTATAATTTGATTTTTATTTTAATCGTAGTTTTATTGAATAACTTATTTTCTAAATAGTCCTAACAACAATAGTGCAAAACCTATAAATGCAATTCCCCAGCTAATCGGTGAAAACGCTGTAGGAACAAAGACTAATGGGGAGCTAGAAAGAACAGCAGCAAGCAAAAATATACCACCAGTAATCGTAAATGTGGTACGTTGATTTGCTAGTTTAATTTCTTTTTTTAGTGCTTCAATTTGCTTCGCATCAGTATTGTTATTATTTTGTTTTTTGTGAATTTCAGCGATCACTTCATTAATCATTACTGGCATATGCGGTAATTGTTCGACGAGTTTGGGCAAATTTTCTTGAGCGCCTTTAATTAGAGAACGAATGCCTTTTTGTTCATCCATCCAACGTTGTAAGAAGGGTTTTGCCGTTACCCATAAATCGAGATCTGGGTAGAGTTCACGCCCCATTCCTTCGATATTCAATAAGGTTTTTTGTAACAGTACTAGCTGTGGTTGTACTTCCATATTAAACCGACGTGCTGTCTGGAAAAGACGCAATAAAAGTTTCCCGTAAGAAATATCTTTTATCGGAAGTTCGAAAATAGGTTCGCAAACGGTTCGGATTGCCGCTTCAAATTCACTGGCTTTGGTATCTGGAGGTACCCAGCCGGATTCTATATGTGCTTCGGCAACACGTTTGTAGTCGCGATTAAAAAAGGCGTGTAGATTCTCTGCTAGGTAACGCTGATCTTGAAGTTCTAGGGTACCCATAATGCCAAAATCGACTGCAATATATTTTGGATCGTTTGGATTTTTATCATCGATAAAGATATTACCAGGATGCATATCGGCATGGAAAAAATTATGCCTAAACACTTGGGTGAAAAATATATCGACACCGCGTTCACCCAGCTTTTTCATGTTAATGCCATTATCAATCAAACGTTGTGTTTGACCTACTGGGATACCATAGACTCGTTCCAGGACGAGTACATTAGGTGTGCAATAGTCCCAGTAGACTTCTGGGACGTAAAGATCTGGTGAGCCTTTATGGTTACGACGTAATTGGCTCGCATTAGCCGCTTCACGACCTAAATCTAGTTCATCAAAAATAACTTTCTCGTAATCTTCAACAACTTCAACTGGGCGCAAACGTCTACCTAAATCACTGGTCTTACTAATCATTTTGGCGATCAGTAACATCAAATCAATATCATGTCTGATAGTTTGTTCTATACCAGGGCGCACTACTTTAACAATCGCTTCTTCACCACTGTGCAATGTTGCCGTATGAACTTGTGCGATTGAGGCTGATGCTAAAGGAGATTCGTCAAATTCAACAAAGAGTTCAGTAACGGGTTTTTCTAAAGATTGTTCAATAATTTTACGGGCATCTGCACCAGAGAAGGGGGGAACATCATCTTGTAGTTTTGCTAGTTCATTAGCAATGTCATCGGCTAATAAATCTCTTCGGGTAGATAGAATTTGTCCGAATTTTACAAACACAGGACCTAGGTCTTCTAAGGCTTTACGTAAACGTTCACCACGAGGTGCTCGTTCGGTTTTTTTCCAGTTCCAAGGTGATAGCTTATAAATAAACCGAAACGGTTTTAATGCTGGAATCTGATAGATGTATTCATCTAAGTTATGTCGTATAAGTACTCGATTGATAGTAAGAAGTCGGTACATCTGAGAAAAAACATTCATTTTATTTTTACTTTTTATCCTGTGGATCTTCGTCTGTTTTTTGTAGGTTTGATTTAAGATTATTTACTCTGGCTACGAGTCTATCCAGATCCATTCGAAGCTCATCGACTTGATTCATATAATGTTCCACTTCAGCTTCCGCTGGAGTAAGTTTGCTTTCTTCACTTAAATACTCACTGGTATTAAGTTTCATCGCCTCTATGCTTTGATTCAACCATTCACTGCTGCTACGTACGGCTTGTCCTGCTTGGTTAGCAATGATATCACCGACGAGTTTGGATAATAGCTCTTCCCAATCGATATCGACTTCTTTGAGGATCGCGCTAAATTTCTCCGCGACGCGCATATCTCCGTCAATCACAACATCGCTATCTAGCATTGAAGCACCCGCATTATCCGCTGAACTTAGTTGCATCAAAGCCATTGGAGATCCATGAATCGTTGCATCGACTTTACCGTAGAATTTATCAGGCGTTTCTTTTTCATCATCTGCGAGATCGCTATCAGGATAATTACCCATTACCTGAATGCCAGAGACTGCGGGTAAGAAGAAAAGATTTAAATCGAGTCCAGTAATGTGCAAACGAATAATTTTGCCTTCTATTTCTTCACACTTTTGTAAAGACTCACCATCGAGTTTTAACCACGCGTTTAGCCCAGTTTCTATGGCAGATAATAGGGGAATAGGTATCTTCACAGGTGGTCAATCTACTATAAGTTTAAAATTTATAACCGGTATGTAAGGCCACGATTCCACCTGTCATATTGTGATAACTGGTGCGTTCGAAACCTGCATCGTCAAACATCTCTTTCAAGGTATCTTGATCAGGATGCATGCGAATGGATTCCGCAAGGTAGCGATAACTGTCTTCATCGTTTGCGACGACTTTACCGATTAAGGGTAAAAGTTTGAAAGAATACTGATCATAAATAGTACTTAAACCAGGAACGACGGGTTTTGAAAATTCCAAAACCATGAGCTTGCCACCCGGCTTTAATACACGAAATATCGAACGCAGAGCCGCATCTTTATCAGTCACATTTCTTAAACCAAAAGCCATGGTGACGATATCGTATTTATTATCTTCGAATGGTAGGCATTCTGCATTCGCTTGTACATATTCGATATTGCCAGCGATGCCCATATTGGTAAGACGTTCTCGTCCATTTTCTAGCATCGAACCGTTTATATCAGATAGGGTTACCATGCCATCTTTACCAACAATGCGGGTAAATTTAGCAGCGAGATCACCCGTACCTCCAGCTAAGTCTAAAATAGTATCGCCTTTCTTTGCGCCTGAGGTTTCTATGGTGTATCGCTTCCATAAACGATGTACACCTGCAGACATTAAATCGTTCATAACATCGTATTTATCTGCCACAGAATGAAATACGTCTGCTACTTTGTTCGCTTTGTCGGTTACGGGTACTTCCTCGTAGCCAAAATGAGTAGTATTTTGGGTATGATCTTGTCGTGCTGAATTTGACATTATACTTCCTGAGTTACTGTTGAAATTTTCAACACAGTGCTTGTGTTTTGATTAATTATTAACCAAAACAGTGTTTTAGAGAACTGCGTAACAAATTAGTAGTCTATTATATCAATATAATGAACTAAGCGTATCTTGATATTTACGAAGATTATGACAATGTAATTTTAACTTCAGCCAAGGAAAAGCTGACTAAACAAAATATGGAGAATTTCCAAATGAATATTGTATCAATCAAACGATTGGTTTTAGCACTAATCCTAGGTATAGGCAGTGTCATGACACTACCTGCATATGCGTGGCCAGACACTGATGAAATGAACATGTGTGGTGCTGCGGTGAAGAAAATGAGAGCTTATTCTGGCGATCATCGTGGTTGGGCATCGCACGATAATTATATTAAACATCTTGGGGCTCAATATTATTATTTAGCTAATTGTCCACAGTCAAAAGCAACCAAGAATTATAAAGGTAAAGATTGGACGCCTGGCGCGAAGATGGCTGTTAAGCATAAGGCTCATAAAAAGCATATGCACAAACACAAAAAGCGTGTGATGAAGGTCCACAAGAAAAAATACAATAAAAAATCAGATTGTGTTGCTGTAGACCGCATGAATACCTCTGGGCCAGCGGTAAGAAAAGCTAATCATAGAGGCTATCATGGTCATGATAATTTTTATCGTAATGCTCAAGCCGTATTAAATATGGGTAAAGTTAAAAAGCATAAAACCATTACGAAAAAGAGTAAGGGTGATTTTTGTGTGGTTACCAATGGATTAAACACCCGTGGAGCTGTAGTGAGAGTGGTTCGTAAGAAACATCACTAAACTAAATTAGCTTCATATCCTAAAAGCAGGGCTTTTCGAAGTACCTGCTTTTTTTTGCCCGTAGACTTTTTAGAATTAGCCGT
>CALJIH010000183.1 GCA_937974135.1 uncultured Cocleimonas sp.
TGGTATTGATATTGAAGTCGATGATTATGGTCAACGCGGTTTAGTTGCGACAGTAAAAACCCAGCATCATCATGAATACACGGCTTGGCAACGTTTTCAATCGACAGGACCATTGGCTTTTTTACCATTACCCGATGGAAGCTGTTCGATTGTTTGGACCTTGCCTTCTGATCGCGCAGATTATTATTTATCCCTAAACAAAACTGACTTTAAAGCTGCACTGGGTGATGCGTTTGAACATAAATTGGGCAAAGTTACTAAAGTTAGCGAGCGTGCGGCTTTTCCGTTACGTGGTTCTCAAGCAAAACCTTACGTCTTACCGAGAATCGCATTAATTGGTGATGCAGCGCATACGATTCATCCATTAGCGGGGCAGGGCGTAAACCTAGGGATAAAAGATGCTGTAGAGTTGGCACAACAGTTAGCCAATGTGAGTGATTGTGGAAGTTTAAAAACGTTACGACGTTACGAGCGTGCGCGTCGTGGTGATAATGTATTAACCATGCGATCTATGGAAGCGTTTAGACTGTTATTCGGACATGATGCGGATGTCGTAAAATCAGCAAGAAATATTGGTATGAAGTTATTCAATCAAGTACCGATAGTAAAGAATCAAGTCATAAAAAAAGCAATGGGGTTATAATACTCTCGATTTTATAGATACCAATAGAATACCTATAGCTTTGCATAATCGAATTGACCGTTTTTAAAACCAAAACGGCAAGATCGTCAAAAAGTAGGGGGGTGTCTTTTTTATCATTCCAGTTAATATCAAACACCACTAAAGGCTTTAAATGAGCATTATCAATACCATTGCCATTCTTATTTCATTGGCTGCAGTTTTCAGTTACATCAATTACCGTTTCCTTAAAGTCCCTCAGACCATTGGTTTATTAGCAATTGCGTTGATAATGTCGATGGGTATAGTTGCTTTAGGTAAGATGGGTTTTCCGATTGAAAATCAAGCTAAAGAGCTGTTAAAAGGTATCGACTTTAATGAAACCTTGATGCAAGGAATGCTAAGTGCATTGCTGTTTGCAGGTGCTTTGCATGTTCAACTAGAAGAACTCATCAAACAGAAATGGGTGGTAGCCATTTTAGCTAGCGTTGGGGTCATTACATCGACGTTTCTTGTTGGTTATGCCTCATACTACATCTTTGCTTGGTTTGGCCTACAAATTCCATTTATCTACTGTTTATTATTTGGCTCGTTAATTTCACCGACAGATCCAATCGCGGTATTGGGAATTTTAAAAACTGTTGGTGCACCTAAATCATTAGAGACTAAAATTGCAGGCGAATCCTTGTTTAATGATGGTGTTGCCGTTGTTGTTTTTCTAGTGTTACTAAGTATTGCAGGTTTTAGTGGACATGGAGAACAAGCAGAAGTTAGTGCATTCAGCGTTATTACGCTGTTTTTACAAGAAGCTGTTGGTGGGGCGATATTTGGTCTAATTATTGGTTATATCACTTATCGAATGTTATCCAGCATTGATAATTATCAAGTTGAAATTTTACTGACTTTGGCCTTAGTTTTTGGGGGCCATGCTTTAGCGATGGCGCTGCATTTATCAGGTCCAATCGCGATTGTTGTGGCCGGTCTATTAATTGGTAATGAAGGTAGAAAAATGGCAATGTCGGATAAAACGCGAGAGCATTTGGATAATTTCTGGGAATTGATTGACGAAATTCTGAATGCTGTATTATTTGTTTTAATCGGTTTAGAAGTGCTTATTCTTACCTTTAATCCACAATATATTTGGGTTGGTTTAGTGATGATTCCGACTGTTTTAGCCATTCGGTTTATGGCGGTTGGGATTCCCGTAACGCTATTACGAGCAAGTCACAGTTTTACTCCTAAGATTATACGCATTCTTACGTGGGGTGGTTTGCGTGGTGGTATATCTATTGCCTTGGTGCTTACTTTGCCAGAAGGTGAAAATCGTGAAGCCTTATTAATGATTACTTATGTCATTGTTATTTTTTCGATATTAGTACAAGGTATGACGGTCGGAAGACTAGTAAAAAGCAGTCAATAAATAGTGACTTAAGACACCCCCCTACTTTTAGCCCTTCTTAGTTAATAGGGGTGTTCCCCAATATAATTGCCGCGCGGGTGGTAATTACACGCCCAGATTTGTGATTTATCACCGCATACTGCTTTGGCACAACCTACTTGTTGGGATTCGTGCCAAACCATTTGCGTGAAATGGCCGCAGATTTGTCCTTCTTGGCAGGTATTGCTTTGATAGTCGTAGTAGCTTTCCTCTTCCGCCCACGCTGCTACTATTTCTCTAGGTGTAAAGAACTGGAGCTTTTTCTCACCATCTTCTTTTATTTCAGCACTTGCCCAGAATAAATTTTCACCATGCATTTGTAAGTATCGATCGCTATCAGGTTCGCCTTCATAATTGGGACGATGATACATCTGACAGTTTTGTGTTTCAGCTAAGCGATTTACCCATTCTTGGGCATATTTAGCCAACGAATCTGACCAAGTCAGCGGTTGCTGATTAAATTTACTCCGAACTTCATTGTGGGATTTTAAAATACCCGAAAATTGAGCTGGCTCAGCAGCGTAGCTACTCGCATTGATAAATAGCAGCGTTAGAAATAAAAATAATATGAATTCTTTGGATTTTAGAAACCGCATAATAATGACTTTTAATAAATACGTTACAGTCAGCTTACGACTATAGGTGTTTTTGTCACTGGCTTGCAGTATTGGTGGTTTAACTGGGCTGATTAGCTAAGAGCTATAATTTAAGCGGAATATTTTTAGGGATAAACGACTTAAATTATTATGTGTTGAAACGTTCTAAAACAATTCTTTTGGGCTTTTTATCAGGACCATTGGTTAGCGCGATATCCATAGGGCAGGCTGATACAATTATTTGTAAATCTGATTCTGCGCGCATCTCCAAATACTGGCCTTGATTGTAATTAGGAGATTCAATCGCAATAATATTGTTTTTAACGCTAACGTTTTGAAAAATATTAAATGGCGAAGGTAACTCATTAGCGACGTGGCCGGTCTCATTCATTGCAAGACAAAAGTTCTCAGCGCAAGAACGATGATATTCAGTACAACCTAATAATTCATAACGCTGCGGATCACAGGCAGACATAAGTAGGTCATGATTACCCGGTGATGTGTCTGCAGTAATGGTAAGCATGGCTTGGCGAAAATTAGAATACAATTTATCGCCAACTGTAGGTACCAGTTTCTCAAGTGTAGAACGAGTATGCTCGGTAGACAGAAACTTGCTAGTATCATTGGCATCAAGCGCCCAAAAATCTGCAACCTGCGATCCTTCAGGAGAATTTATACGGATAGTTTCACCAGTGTTTAACTTTAGCTGGCCCCAAAAACCACCTTCAATAACAACTGTTTGCTTTATATCCATATAAACCTAATCTAATAAGCGGCGTCTTTAGCAGCTAATTCTGCTGTCATCTCTTCTAGCAATAATGATTTACATTGAATCCCAGAAGGCTGTTCGATTCCCATCAATTCAAGAATAGTGGGTGCAATATTACCTAAACCACCACCTGTACGTAAACGCCAGAATGATTTATCGAGTATCAAGCAAGGCACAGGATAAACAGTATGCTGTGTATTTGGTTCTTTGGTAAATGGGTCAATGTATTCATCACAATTGCCATGGTCAGCAGTGAGTAAAACAGAGTATTCATTTTTAACGGCGGCATCTAAAACACGCCCAACTTCTCGGTCTAGCGTTTCTACAGCAGTTAAAATTGCACCAGGAATCGCGGTATGACCAACCATATCGCCATTGGCAAAATTCACTACTATAAAATCATGCTCTTGAGCATTTGCCGCTTTTATAATTTCATCTGCGACTTCTTTTGCGCTCATCTCTGGGCATTCATCGTAAGTGGC
>CALJIH010000184.1 GCA_937974135.1 uncultured Cocleimonas sp.
AGAAGTAAAATAAGGTTTTTATAGTTATTTCTACAATGAGTGAGTGTAAGTCAAAAGACATTCATTTTGGCAAAAAGAAAGTTGAAGTATATTTCTATACTTCAACTATCCGATGATTTTTACATACAATTTAAGACGAGCTTGAACCTTAAAAGTTTGGTTTTATACACACATCCCGCCCTTTCTTTTTGTGTTTATCTGCGGATGAATTACAAGAGATCTTTCTTTTCGTTGCCTTTTGTTTTTTTATTTTGTGACACATGTCTCTGTCACCTTCAGCATTTATGACTAAATCGTATTTAGGCCCACATTTAATAGCTTTAGTCTTATCTTCGAATCTATGTATACAGATATCTCTTCCAGATCTATTAGTTAATCTCCAATTAGTATCCTTTTTAAGTACCGCATTAGCAACCAATTTTGTGTCTGAAATACATTTTGGGCTAGAGATATGTTCAATTACATTTTGCTCTGGAAATTTACAAACATCTTTTGCATTATTTTTGATCTTCAAAGTAGAACCAGAGGGACAATTTGGTGTGTATTGTTCAGCCGCTGTAGTTGGAAGTCCGTAAAGTAGTGAGAGGATGCATACTATTCTAATTGCAGTTTTCATTTTATATTCCTGTTTCAATAATGTGTAATTAACTTAATATAACTAAGAATTTGGCTTTGAAATGGTAATAAATCACATTCCTAATAATTAAGTAATAGTTTTTTGCCAAAACATTGCATCACCATGCTCACTATTTAGTTGATATGGCTTAAAACCATATTTTAAATAGGCATTTTTGGCTATTTCATTGTTGTTTAATACTTCTAGGGTAACTTTGCAGCAGTTTTTTTCGTTCGCGATTTCTTCAATTTTCTGCAACAGTCTTTGGCTCACTTGATGGCCTCGAAATTCTGGGTCTACAGCAAGATCGTGTATATTGACGATCGGCTGACAGGCGAACGTTGAAAATGCTTCGAAACAATTTGCAAATCCTGCGGCTTTTCCATCTACATAACAAATCACGCTAAATGCATGCGGCAATTTGTTTAATTCTGTCGCAAGGTTTTGCTTGGCAAATTCAGGTAAAGGATCACCACCACCCATAGGATCTTTTGCATAGTTATCTAGCAAAGTGACAAGATCATCTGCGTGTTTTTTATTGGTGTAATCGGCGATTACTACTTCGGTCGTCATGTTTATCCCAATGTTTTTTTAAGGTCGAATGAGTATATCAATTTTTAGATAACGCTAAAGAGAAAGAGGCTAGCTTTGCATAAATTCTATTTACATTTTAAAAAAACTAAAATGTAATATCATTCAGCCGAGCCTTGGCGAGACAATGTTGGAGCGAAGCGACGACAACCCATAGGGAAGGTTTGCAAAACAGCCTAAAAGTAGGGGGGTGTCTTTTTTAGATAAATCAATCGATTCTGGTCATATCCATATAATCAGCTTATAGTGTGATTACGTGGCGATTCGTTTTCGGTATTGGCTAGTTGCGTGTTACTCATAGGAGTTCGGCATGAAACCAGTTCGCATACGCTATCAGACGTATGAATTTGATGGCCACGATATTCATATCAAATCTTTACGAGATAGACAGCAATTTTCAGATAACTTTGGTGAAGCAGAGGGTATGGGTATTTCTCCTTCGCAATGGCCACTGTTTGGTGTTGTGTGGGAGTCTAGTGAGATTCTTGCTGAAAAGATGCTGACCTACGATATTAAAGACAAACGTATTCTCGAAATCGGTTGTGGTATGGCGCTTTCTAGTTTGTTGTTAAACGCACGAAATGCGGATATTACAGCTACAGATTATCACCCTGAAACCGCTAATTTCTTATCCGATAATGTCAATCTCAATAACGGTAAACATATTCCGTATCTGCGCACGAGTTGGTTAAACGAAGTCGATGGTTTGGGGGAATTTGATTTAATCATTGGTGCGGATTTACTCTACGAACGTCAACATGTTAAACAACTCACTGACTTTATTCATCGACATACCAAACCACAATGTGAAATTGTTATCGTTGATCCAGGTCGCGGTCATCACGCCCCTTTTAGTGCGAGAATGATTGAGTTGGGTTATTCACACAGCCAATATAAACCAGTGCGTGATGATCCTTTGATTGAAGTGGCTAAATCACAGGTGCTCACTTATACGCGTTAGTAAACAACGACTGTTTGAATTTGTGTTAAAAACCCATAAAAGTGGGGGGGTGTCTTTTTTATTATCAGTCTAAATAAATTATAAATCTAAAGTAATCTGCCCTGATTTAGCGCGCGAAATACACACACACATATATTCATTTGAGGCTTTTTCATCATCCGATAATATACCATCGCGGTGGTCGATTTCGCCTTCTAACACATCCGTAATGCAGGTTCCACATAGTCCTGCTGCACAGGCTGAAGGTACATTGACCCCATTTTCGGCTAGTACAGTTAAAATAGTTTCATCTTCGCCTATTGTGTAAACTTCGCCAGTTGAATCTATCTTAACGTCAAATACATGGTTTTCTTTATCAGCTTCTTCGCTCGCAAGGGTAAAGCGTTCGAAATGTAGTTCGTGTGTGTTAACTGTATCAATAACAGTATTCAACATTGGCTCGGGGCCACAGGTGTAGATGACGCTATTGCTTGGGATCTTCTTGATGAGAGCGTCAAAATCAAACCTGCCGTGTTGATCATCGCAATGTAATTGATAACTAGAGTTGGGTGTTTCGTTGAATCCCAGTTTATTAAAATGCGGTGCAAAGGCCGCAAGTTCTTCTTTCTGTACCAGATAATGTACATCAACATTTGCCTTGCTTGCTGCTAATTCACGTGCCATGGCAAAGATAGGGGTAACACCAATACCACCTGCGATTAGCGTGTAGTGAGGCTGATTAGGTCTTAACGGAAAATTATTACGCGGTCCGTCAATGCCAACTAAATTGCCTTCTTTCAATTCATGCATTTTTAGAGAGCCACCTTCACCTTGGTCTTCGCGTTTTACGGCAATCGATATTTTGGTTTTATCTTCCGACCAATCCCACAAAGAATATTGACGTATTTTTCCGTCATCTAAATACACATCAATATGTGCACCAGGTTCTAGGCAATCAAAACTAGGCTTATCAAAACCTTCATCCAGAATTTCAATTTCAAAGTTAGTAATATTTTCACTTAAGGCTTCAACGTTATTGATGCGACAATTTTTTTTAGATGACATTAGATTTCCTCATTTGGAATTGAAATTATCACTGTTAGGCACACACAGCAAGCCTAAAAAATAGCTTTTTGAGTTTAGATTAATTAAACTAATTAAATGGCTCGCAAACACTATAATTTACCTCCATTAACTACCTTGGCTGCGTTTGAAACATCAGCGCGACATGGCAGTTTCAAAAAAGCCGCAAGTGAGTTAGGCGTTACCCCAGGTGCAGTCAGTCATCAGATAAAAAGTTTGGAGGAAGACTTAGGCTTATTGCTGTTTGAGCGCCATTATCGCGGTGTTGAAATCACTAAAGAAGGGCAGCAACTATTTTCAGTATTGCAGCATTCGTTTTCTGATATTTCTAAAACTTTAAACAATATTAGGCAATCGGTTGAATCTAAAGCCATTACTATCGCGGCGACTACCACCATGTCAGCGATGTGGTTAACGCCTAGATTAACGGACTTTTGGAAAGCCCACGGTGAGGTCTGGGTTGATCAGCATGTGAGTGATATTTTCGACCATAGTTTAGAGTTACCTGATTTACGTGTCACTTACGGCTATCCAAGAAACCCCAGAGAAGAGCTACAAGCGGATGTTTTGTTCTGGGATGAATTAGTCCCAGTTTGTAGCCCAGAATTCTATGCTGCGCAAAAAGATGTAAGTTTGGCAGCGATAGCTAAAATGCCTTTAATTCACTTAACCGCAAAAGATGATCGTTGGACTACTTGGCGCGAATGGTTTGATGCCGCCGGATTTGAAGGTGACATCAATGACAATATTCATGTGAATAATTATATGATCGCGTTACTCACCGCTACCGAAGGTGCGGGTGTTGTTATTGGTTGGAAAAAACTATTAAAACCCATGTTAGATAAAGGTGAGTTGGTTGTTATGGGTGACACCTTAATGTCATCAACTAAAGCTTTTTATTTGCTATATACCAAAAATGATAATATGGATACAGATCTGCGTGCCTTGATTAATTATCTATTAAATACCGAAGACTAATCTATTAGTTTTATTCTTAATGAGTGAGTTTGATTCAATTAAGATGAAATTTACTCGTTTGTGGACTAGAGTTTCTGAGTAGTAGTATTAGATTATCCAAGATCTAAGGAAACTAAATGCCAGAACCAGCAAAAGTTAAACGTCGTGGTAGGCGTTCACGCCAAGCTGCGCGTGCAGCTGAAGTAACACCCCGACTTTCAACCATTCGCTATGGCATTAAACCTTTAGAAGTAGTCAGTGAGGATGAACTTGAACGTATTCATCAAGCATCACTGTGGATACTGAAAGAAGTCGGTGTGGTATTTCGTGACGAGGTAGCGCTGGCCGATTGGAAAGCAGCCGGTGCGGATGTTCGTGGAGAGCGCATTCATTTTGATGCGGACCTGATCGAAAGTCTTATTGCAAAAGCACCCTCGCGATTTGAAATGACAGGCCGTGGTGAGAATACGCGTTTTGAAATTGGCCAAGGTTGCGTCGCTTTTGCGCCGACCCATGGCCCACCAAATATTCGTGATCTGGATGGGACTCGACGCTTCTCAACCATGGATGATCTGCGCAAAATTAATAAAATCGTGCAAATGAGTCCTGGGTTTCATATGACCACGGGTTTCTCTTGTGAACCTACGGATATTCCTGTTCCATGGCGTCATTTACACATTAATCACAGTAGTTTTGTAGAAGCTGATCTTGCGACTTTTGGTATGGGTACAGGACAAGAACGTTCCGAAGATTCTGTAGCCATGGCCGAGCTAGTCTACGGCCAAGAGTTCCTGCGTGATAACGTAGTAATGTTAACGCACACCTCTGGAAATTCTCCACTTGTATGGGATGAAACCATGCTGGAAGGACTACGGACATTTATCCTTGCCGGACAAGGCGCATTGATATCACCCTTTATTTTAGGCGCTGCCAATACGCCTGCAGATGTGGTATCTACGGTGGCGCAATTGAATGCTGAAGCGATTGCCTGTATTGCCTATGCACAGCTAGTAAAACCCAATGCACCCTGTATTTATGGTCAGTTTTCAGTGGCTGTTTCTATGAAAACTGGGGCACCGATGTCGGGTATGCCAGAAGTCAACTTAATCAATGGATTGATTGGCCAGTTAGCGCGTCGATATGATATTCCTTGGCGCACGACTGCTTCGCAATCGGCAGGTAAAAGCTTTGATCCACAATCGGGTTATGAGTCAGCCACCTCATATATGGCTGGAATCACCGCGAATGCAAGTTTCATGTTGCATGCTGGAGGTTGGGATGAGGCAGGTATGGTGCATTGTTTAGCAAAATTGATTGTGGATGCTGAGCAAAATTTGTTGATGGCTAAATACGCGCAAGGTGTTAATTTTGATTTGCTAGAAGAAGGACTTGAAGCAGTCAAAAGAATTGGCCCTGGAGGTCATTACTTAGGTGATGACTTTACTTTAAAACACTTTCAAACTGCTTTCACGACACCAGAAATTCTTGATTATGAAGCATGGGAACATTGGAACTTAAATGGTTCTCGTGATATTCAAACCCGAGCCCGTGCTAAAGCTGAAGCCTTGTTAAATGAATATCAAGCGCCGCCTCTTGATATTTCAATTCGTGAGTCTTTAGATGCATATGTGGCAATGCGTGAAGAGCAAATATCTCCAAACCTCACATAATATAAATATAGTCACTTAGTTGAGTTTGACTAATCTCTGATGAAATTTTCTCGATTGTGAAATAAAGCAAGTGAATAGTAATATTAGAATTCCTTTGATTTATTTGGAGTTTGTTGCATGTCGAGTCAGTTTGTTTCTACTTCCTTAACTAATCTAGATGCGGTGTTAAAACCACTTGATGAAGCGCGTGGTTTACCCAATGAACACTATGTTTCAGATGAAGTTTACGAGGAAGAAAAACAAGAATTATTATTTAAAAACTGGGCGAGTATTGATGTAGGTGCGAATATCCCAAATGCTGGTGATGCTAAACCGATTGATTTTATGGGAATGCCATTATTGATTGTGCGTGACCGTGATGGTTCGATTGGCGTTTTCCAAAATACCTGTCGCCACAGAGGTATGATTCTTGTCCAAGAACCGACCAAAATTCGTGGCGTAATTTCATGCCCTTATCATGGATGGTGTTATGGCACCAAAGGGGATCTTCGTAGCACACCGCATGTCGGCGGCATGAATGAAGATGAGCATGTCAGCGTTAAAAAAGAAGAACTCGGATTATTCAGAGTGCGCTCGCACGTATGGATGGATATTATTTTCATCAATGTTTCTGGAGATGCCCCAAGTTTTGAAGAATACGCCAGCGATCTCATTGAACGTTGGAAAGAATTTGACCAACCTTTGTATCATGGTGGTGAGCATTCAAAATTTACCATGGATGTGAAAACTAACTGGAAGTTAGCTGTTGAAAACTTCAGTGAGTCATACCATTTACCTTTTATTCATCCTGATTTGAATGTCTATTCTCGAATAGA
>CALJIH010000185.1 GCA_937974135.1 uncultured Cocleimonas sp.
AGTTTTTACGAAACTTCATTCATTCCAAAGCTTTACACAATATTTACATTGCTTGTATTGAAACTGTTTTGTTTAAACCTTATGCTGTTTTGTAAATTCTAACTGAGTGATTTTTAACATGGATTGTAAAAACACTAATAATAAACAACTATTTAAAAAGGTATCTTTTATAGTTGGCTTTTCCCTTTCTGCTTTATTGATGGCGCCGCTACAGGCTGAAAATTTATTACAAGTCTATCAAGACGCAAAAACCAACGATGCACAATTAAAGATTAGCGAAGCAGGTTTTCTCGCAGCCTTAGAAGCAAAGCCACAAGTAATATCCGGTTTAAAACCTCAAGTTTCAGTCAATGCACGAACTACATATGGCTTAAATTATCTGGGAAGAACGCAATTCAGAGACGATGGATCAGCATTTTTCAATTTGGGCTACGATCTTACTCTGAGTAAATCGCTGATTAATAAACAACTTGATGCACAAATCGAACAAGTCGATGCATCGATCTTACAATCAAAGGCAACCTTAGAATCTGATCGACAAAGTTTGATTATTCGTGTGGCAGAAGCGTATTTTAATTTTCTAAACGCCAAAGAGACCTTGGTATTTCGTGAGGCAGAAAAGAAAGCGATTGGAAAACAACTGAATCAAGCTAAGGCATTTTTTGAAGCAGGGCGATCAGCCATCACTGATGTCAAAGAAGCACAAGCACGATTTGATCTAGCTAATGCACAAATCTCTGTAGCCAATCAACAAATCGATGTGGCTAAAGAATCATTACGTGCAATAACCACCAAATACTACAAAAGCTTAAAAGGTGCTTCGGACAATATTCCGCTGATTATTCCTGCGCCAAACGATATTGAATCGTGGTCAAAAGTTGCGATTGCGAATAGTAAAGAATTACTTGCAGCTAAGTATGGTGTTGATATTGCGCAAAGTAATGTTGATATTCAACGTGCACAGAGAAAGCCTATCGTGAATATCGTTGCTGCACATGGTCATGCATCCACCTTTGGCGAGGATTCTGTAGACAGAAGTAATACCGATGCGTCTATCGGTTTACAATTAAGTATGCCAATTTTAGACGGTGGCAGAATCTCATCTCAAGTACGTCAATCACGTTTGCAATTGCAGCAAGCACGTCAGCAGTTAGAACTACAAAAACGTTTGGCCGTGCAACAATCGAGAGCAGCATATTTAACGGTTGTATCAGGATTAGCTCAAGTCAAAGCCTTAAGACAAGCACTGAACTCAACCCAAGCGGCTTCCAATGCTACCCAAGCGGGTTTTGAGGCAGGCACTCGAACAGCAACAGATGTATTACTTTCTTTAAGAGAAACATTCTCTGCGAGACGAGACTATTCAACTGCGCGTTATGAATTCTTATTAAATTCATTACGATTGAAACAAGCAGTAGGCACTTTGTCTGAGTCTGATCTGGCTGCAATTAGTAAATTACTAAAGACACCTTGATTCTAGTTTATTGACGTTGCCAGATGATATGTCTAATGAATAACGATACCCTTGATAAAAACAGTTAAGTTTAGCCAATAATTCAGAACAAAAAATACATTTATATTCTACAAAGAATTACTATTGAAATTAATTGTTAAATTAAGTTAAAAAAAAAGCATATTTCATCTTACTTAATAGACACTCTTGTTTGTTTTCGAGTAGAATACACTGTCAGTTATTTAGGGTAATTCACATGCCCTAAAAGTGAAATTACAACGGGGTGTTACTCTTTAGAGCGACATCCCGTTTTAGTGTGTAAGAACCTTGCGTTGTGACGTCAATCTATTCCTTGATTGATCGATGCTTCGCTCATGGAGGCTGACTTGAACAAAAGCGCAATCCTAGTCCTTGAAGATGGTAGTCAATTCATCGGCAAGTCTATTGGTTTTGAAGGATGGAGTGTAGGAGAAGTCGTTTTTAATACGGCACTCACGGGTTATCAAGAAATTCTTACTGATCCATCCTATGCAAGTCAAATGATTACCTTGACCTATCCACATATTGGAAACACTGGCGTAAACGTTGAAGACGAAGAAGCAGATACGATTTTTGCAACAGGTCTGATCGTTAAAGACGTTCCCGTCTTAATGAGTAACTGGCGCGCTGAAGAAACACTGCCTGATTATCTGGTGCGAAAAGAAGTAGTCGCAATTGCGGATATTGATACGCGTCGATTAACGCGAATTCTACGCGAAAAAGGTGCACAACGTGGTTGTATCATCGCCGGTGATCTTGATGATAACAGTGCAGCTGAAGCAGCAAAACATATTGATTCATTCGGTGGTTTAAAAGGAGCTGACCTTGCTAAGGTCGTATCTACCAAGGAAAGTTACGAGTGGAATGAGGGAACTTGGGATCTCGATCCTAACATTTCAAAAATACTTGAAAAAGCTGATGCTGATTTCAATGTTGTCGCCTACGACTATGGGGTGAAAAAGAATATTCTACGTATGTTGGTTGATCGTGGTTGTCATGTCACGGTTGTTCCTGCGCAAACACCTGCTGAAGATGTGTTAGCGTTGAATCCCGATGGGGTATTTTTATCCAACGGTCCTGGTGATCCAGAACCGTGTGATTATGCGATAGATGCAATTAAAACTATTGTGGATAAGAAACTCCCAACCTTTGGAATTTGTCTTGGTCATCAGTTACTCGGTTTAGCCAGTGGTGCGAAAACGATTAAAATGAAATTTGGACATCATGGGGCTAATCATCCGGTGCAAGATATCGCCTCTCAAAGAGTGATGATTACCAGTCAAAATCATGGTTTTGCCGTCGACGAAGACACTTTGCCGAATAATCTTGAAGCAACACACCGCTCATTATTTGATGGCAGTTTACAAGGCGTACGTCGTACTGATTGCCCTGCCTATAGTTTTCAGGGGCATCCTGAAGCTAGCCCTGGACCACATGATATTGCTCCAATTTTTGATGATTTTATTGCTTTGATGAAGGAAGCTAAATAATGCCAAAACGTGAAGATATAAAAAGCATTTTAATTATTGGTGCTGGCCCGATCGTTATTGGTCAAGCCTGTGAATTCGATTACTCTGGCGCGCAAGCCTGTAAAGCACTACGAGAAGAGGGTTATCGTGTCATCTTAGTGAATTCCAATCCTGCAACAATTATGACTGATCCTGAAATGGCTGATTCGATATATATCGAGCCAATCCGATGGCAGACCGTTGAGAAGATCATCGAAAAAGAACAGCCTGATGTATTACTCCCTACTATGGGTGGTCAAACAGCGTTGAACTGCGCATTAGATTTGGATAAGCACGGTGTTCTCGAAAAGCACGGAATCGAAATGATCGGTGCGAAAAAAGAAGCGATCGATATGGCTGAGGATCGTGAAAAATTCCGTGTAGCAATGGATCAGATAGGTCTAGAATCTGCTCGATCTGGAGTTGCACATAGTTTAGAAGAAGCAAAACAGGTTCAATTAGGATTAGGCTTTCCGACTATTATTCGTCCTTCGTTTACTATGGGTGGTTCTGGTGGTGGTATCGCCTACAATATGGATGAATTTGTTGAGATCGTATCACGTGGTTTAGACTTCTCTCCAACTACTGAGGTATTACTGGAAGAGTCTTTGCTAGGCTGGAAAGAATACGAGATGGAAGTGGTTCGTGACCAAGCGGATAACTGTATCATAATTTGTTCTATCGAAAACCTTGACCCCATGGGAATCCACACGGGTGACTCGATTACTGTCGCACCAGCGCAAACACTCACGGATAAAGAATATCAATTACTACGCAATGCTTCACTTGCGGTTCTGCGTAAAATTGGTGTTGAAACGGGTGGTTCAAACGTACAGATGTCGATTAATCCAAAAGATGGTCGCATGGTTATCATCGAGATGAATCCTCGCGTATCACGTTCATCTGCATTAGCGTCTAAAGCGACTGGTTTCCCGATTGCAAAAATTGCGGCAAAACTTGCGGTAGGTTATACCTTAGATGAATTGAAAAATGATATAACAGGTGGTGCAACTCCAGCATCATTTGAGCCTAGTATCGATTATGTGGTGACAAAAATCCCACGTTTTACATTTGAGAAATTTCCAAAAGCAGATAGTCTTTTAACCACGCAGATGAAATCTGTGGGTGAGGTAATGGCGATTGGTCGTACCTTCCAAGAATCTTTCCAAAAAGCTCTTCGTGGTATGGAAACCGATATTGATGGCTTAGATGAAAGAGTAGATTTAGCTGATCCAAACGTAAAAGATGAGTTACGTCGTGAACTTAGCTCCGCTGGATCTGAGCGTATATTATACGTGGGTGACGGCTTTCGCTATGGCATGAGCCAAGAAGAATTGTTTGATTTAACGGCTATTGATCCTTGGTTCTTGAGTCAAATAGAGGAATTGATTCAATTAGAAAATTCCTTAAAAGACAAATTGATTGGTCATCTATCCAAAGATGAAATATTCCAGTTAAAGCGTAAAGGTTTCTCTGACCGTCGTTTAGCAAAAATCATGCAAACGAAAGAAAAGGAAGTGCGTAAAACGCGTCAAAAAATGGATATTCGACCCATTTACAAACGTGTTGATACTTGTGCGGCGGAGTTCTCGACAGATACTGCTTATATGTATTCGAGCTATGACGAAGAATGTGAAGCAAAACCGAGCGATAAAGAAAAGATTATGGTTCTCGGTGGAGGTCCTAATCGCATTGGTCAAGGTATCGAATTTGATTACTGTTGTGTGCATGCAGCCTTGGCCATGCGCGAAGATGGTTATGAAACCATTATGGTCAATTGTAACCCTGAAACCGTTTCAACCGATTACGATACGTCAGATAGATTGTATTTTGAGCCACTCACACTCGAAGATGTTTTAGAAATTGTTGATTTAGAAAAACCGAAAGGTGTCATCGTGCAATATGGTGGTCAAACACCGTTAAAGTTAGCAGAAGCCCTCGAAGCGAACGGTACACCAATCATTGGAACAAGTCCGGACTCAATCGATCTAGCAGAAGATCGTGAGCGTTTTCAACAGATGATTGAAAAGCTAGGCCTAAAGCAACCTCCAAATCGTACTGCTAAAAGTTTAGAAGAGGGTGTCCGATTAGCTGCAGAAGTCGGTTACCCCTTAGTGGTTCGTCCATCTTACGTTTTAGGTGGTCGCGCGATGGAAATCGTGCATAACGAAGATGACCTTCGAAACTATATGCAAACTGCTGTGAATGTCTCCAACGATTCGCCTGTACTGTTAGATAGATTCCTTGATGATGCAATCGAAGTAGATGTGGATGCAATTTGTGATGGCAAAGACGTTCTGATCGGTGGCATTATGCAACACATCGAGCAAGCGGGAGTACACTCGGGTGATTCGGCTTGTTCATTGCCACCGTATTCTCTTAGCGATGAAATTCAAGATCGTTTACGTGAACAATCACGCGAAATGGCATTAGCATTAAACGTTATTGGTCTAATGAATGTACAGTTTGCGATTAAAGGCGATGATATTTACGTGCTTGAAGTGAACCCTCGTGCATCAAGAACAGTACCTTATGTGTCTAAGGCGATTGGTCGTCCGTTAGCAAAAGTATCAGCACGATGTATGGCAGGTACATCGCTTGTTGAGCAGGGAATGACAGATGAAATTATTCCTAAGCATTACTCAGTTAAAGAAGCTGTTTTCCCATTCATTAAATTTCCGGGTGTTGACCCAATTCTTGGACCTGAAATGAAATCTACGGGTGAAGTCATGGGTGTCGGTAAAACCTTTGCTGAAGCCTTTGGGAAATCTCAACACGGAGCCAGTATTGAATTTCCTGAGAAAGGCGGTAGAGCTTTCTTAAGCGTCCGCGAAAATGATCGTATTGCAGTTATTGAAGTTGCAAAACTTTTGACTGAGTTGAACTTTAAACTCGCCGCCACCCGTGGTACGGCTAGATCATTAATAGAAGCAGGATTTGACTGTGAAACTATCAACAAGGTACGCGAAGGCCGTCCAAATATTGTTGATTTGGTAAAAAATGAAAAAGTTCAGGTGATTGTAAACACTACAGAAGGAAAAAAAGCGATTGAAGACTCGTTTGAGATTCGTCGCGAAGCCTTGCAAGGAAAAGTGACCTATACTACAACCATAACTGGTGCATGGGCGCTTTGCCAAGCGATGATGCATTCAGGTGAAGAGCAGGTATATAAACTCCAAGACCTACATTAATATATCTTGAGTTTATTCAAAATAATAAATAGTAGGAAGGAAGAAGAAGCATGGATAGAGCACCCGTAACTAGTAAAGGCGCTGATCGTTTAAAAGATGAGTTAAACGAATTAAAAACAGTCACTCGACCACAAATTGTGGATGCGATAGCTACAGCGCGTGAACATGGTGACCTTAAAGAAAACGCGGAATATCATGCGGCAAGAGAGCAACAAAGCTTTTGTGAAGGACGTATTCAAGAACTTGAATCGGTATTGTCAACCGCACAAATAATTGATATCACTACGCTCGGTGTAGAAGGTCGTATCGTTTTTGGTGCAACAGTTGAATTAGAAGATTTAGATACTGAAGAAACCGTCACTTATCAAATTGTGGGTGATATCGAAGCGGACATAAAAAAGAATTTAATCGCTGTTTCGTCTCCCATTGCTAGGGCATTAATCGGTAAAGAAGAAGGCGAGGTGGCGACTGTGAATGCCCCTGCTGGTATTCGTGAATACGAAATTGTCGATATACAATATGTATAATCGATGCTAACAAATTACAAATAAATGAGGCACTTATGTGCCTTTTTTATTTAGACAAGGATAATTAATGACTGCTAAGTCAACTATTACGACCATTGATTTACTCAGAAATGGCGTTGTTGAGGACGATGCCGTTTTCTGTGGAAGTACCGATGATTTATTGACAGATCACGGTTGGCAGCAAATGGTTAAAGCCCTAGAAAATAAAAATGATTGGGATTTAATCGTATCCTCTCCATTACAGCGTTGCCGTGAATTTGCAGAACTTATTGCAAGCGAAGATGATATTGATCTTGAACTCGATCGAAGTTTCGATGAGATAGATTTTGGCCTATGGGAAGGTTTGTCTCCTGAGAAAATCATGCAAGAAGAAGCTGAATTGTTAAATGCTTGGTGGCAATCTCCAACCAAATTCACACCGCCTAAAGGCGAAGATTTTCATCAGTTTCAAGCGCGTGTATTAAAAGCGTTCAAAGAGACAGTTGATAACAATAAGGGCAAAAAAATTCTAATCGTTTCAGACTCTTGGGCTATTCGTGTAATTCTCATGCATATTCTTGGCTTGCAAGGAGAGCAGCTGTTTCGTATCAATGTGGATTACGCGTGTTTATCGCAAATCCAGATTCATCACGATGAAGTTGGAGAGCAGGGTTGTTTGATTAGACACGGTTGATATCGAATTTTAAGTAAAAAAGACACCCCCCCACTTTTAGGGCATTTGTATCTCAAATAGTCCTCAATATTCTATTTACAATCTACCGTTATTGAGCTTTATAAAGTTTCCATAGCTTGATAATGCAGAAGATGAAACCCAAAGATAATATGATTGTTGAAATCTTAAACTGTAATTGAATGCCTGTGTTTGGGCATCCATACATGCACGTCGAAACTAAAAAGGCTATTGAAGCGCACAATAAAAGAAAAACAAAACACGTGATTAGTAGCATTTGTTTCACTTCAATCTCCTTGTAGTTTGCATTGTTGGTTAGCTTAAAAAGCCCTAAAAGTAGGGGGGTGTGATTGAGCGTTGTTTAATGATCAAATATCAAGAAAAAAACAAGCAGTAAAAAGAAGCTGATCATCAAGGCTATTGCGACAGATTTATTCTCTGTTTTCATCATTCTATGTGCTTCTTCAACGGTGAATTTTTTCCCACAATCAGAACAAAACTTGTCGCCATGGTGTAAAGATGTATTACAACAAGGCGAGTTATAGCGTTTGATGTATTTAAAACTAAAAATACTGTGATTCTTTTTAGTCGGCTTGTAGGCGTAAGTTGATTCGTGTACCTCATCGCCGCAGTTACTACAGTACTTATCTTTATAACTTATCGCAGTGAAGCATTGCGGGCACTCATAGATTCTTTGATTAGCATCATGATTACCATAAAAAAACATACGCTGATTCCGTTATCTATAGATTATTTACTGACATTTGAACTTTATATTCAATAAAACCGCTTAAAAGTAGGGGGGTGTCTTTTATACGCTGTTTTAATGTTGTTTAACCATAAACACACAAATAAGCCGTTTCATTTTTCACCGTAACATTAAACGAGCTATCTGCACCAACATCGAAAGATTCTCCCGGTCCGTAAACTGTGCTTTCGCTTGCATCTGGCATTTGGATTTCTAATGCACCTGTGATCACTGTCATCTTTTCTTTGGCAGCAGTGCTGAAAACATATTCGCCTGGCGCCATAACACCAACAGATGCAGGATTAGTTTCAGATTCATAGGCGATAGACAGTACATTTCCATCGAAATATTCATTCGTTTTAAACATGAAATAGCTTCCTTCTAAAAGTAAATTAAACGACGGGCTAAGTGTAGGTTAATTTCTCTGAAAAAGATAAATTTAAGCAACGAAAAAAATAGATAAACGCTATACTTTGTTTCTGTTTTTCACAAACCCAATTCGGATATTTAAGAGATAGTTATGAGTATTAAACGTATAGGACATCGTTATAGCGATGCAAGCACTGGTAAAACCCTGGATGTATGGTTTCCACGTTCAAACACCCAAATTGCACGGAGTTGTTTAGCGCTTAAGGTTGGTTTGATTAAAAGTGATTTTGTTGAGATAGAGATTAACTCTGTTGACGATGATCCAGTATCAGCAGAAGATGCTTATCTACGTTTACATTTGCTGTCAGAGTGTGCTGTACAACCCAATAAGATAAATCTTGATGGTGTATTTGGCTTGTTATCAAATGTCGCGTGGACTACTGCAGGACCAGTGATGCCGAACGATGTTGAAACATTGCGAGGTTTGATTGCGGATGAAAATCATCACTTGAACGTGACTTCTATCGATAAATTCCCACGTATGACTGATTATGTGATTCCAGAAGGCGTAAGAATTGGTAATGCAGATAGAGTGAGATTAGGTGCTCATTTAGCATCTGGCACAACGGTAATGCATGAGGGTTTTGTGAATTTCAATGCAGGTACTTTGGGTAATTCGATGGTTGAAGGTCGTATTAGTGCCAGCGTAGTGGTTGGTCCTGATTCGGATATTGGTGGTGGCGCATCGATCATGGGCACGCTATCAGGTGGTGGCAAGCAAGTAATCTCTATTGGTAAACGCAACTTGTTAGGTGCGAATGCTGGACTAGGAATCTCATTAGGTGATGATTGTATCGTAGAAGCTGGCTTATATTTAACCGCAGGCACAAAAGTAAAAACACCAGTGGGTGATGTGGTATCTGCACGAGAATTATCGGGTCAGTCAGGATTATTATTCAGACGCAATAGTATCTCAGGTGCAGTAGAAGCGGTTGTCACAGATTCATCGACTTGGGGTGGTTTGAATTCGTCTTTACACAGTAATGATTAATTAGAACTAAAAATACAGTTCTAAAAAGACACCCCCCCACTTTTGATGAGTCTTTCATAGGAAAACCGTCTAAAAGTGGGGGGGTGTCTTTTTATATAAGAAATGAATACATCAAATAACACACTATCTAATAAAACATTCAAAGAACATATCCACGCGACGATTAAGTTGGGGATACCTTTGGTGTTGATGCAGATTACGTTTATGTTAATCAGTGTTACTGACACGATTATGCTGGGTTGGTTGGGAGTGACACAGCTCGCTGCAGGTGTGTTGGCTTTTCAAATGATGTTTATCGCTTTGATCTTCGGTTTGGGTTTGTCTGCCGCTTTGATGCCATTAGTTTCAGAAGCAGCGGGTCGCGATGATACTCAAGCGGTTCGTCGCAGTGTAAGAATGGGTCTTTGGGTATTAGGAATCGCAGTCACTTTGTTGATGATTCCGCTGTTTTTTGCAGAAGAAATATTGATTGCTCTAGGCCAAAAACCTGAATTATCTGCGCTTGCTCAAGGTTATATAAATATCGCTCAATGGTCTTTAATTCCTGCATTTTTACTCACAGGCTTGAGAAATTTTCTAGCGAGCCTCGAACATACCCGAGTGATTTTGATAATTACACTGTTAATGGCGGTAATAAATGCAGGATTAAATTATGTACTAATTTTTGGAAATTTCGGAGCGCCACGTCTTGAGTTACAAGGTGCCGCAATTGCTACCGTAGTGATTAATTTTTTTGGTTTTGTGAGCATTGTTTTGTACATTCATTTCTCGCGCTTTTCTCGTCCCTACGAAATATTCAAGCGCCTTTGGGTGCCAGAATGGCCAGCATTTCGTGAACTTATTAAGGTCGGGTTACCTATCTCATTAATGATCTTCTTTGAAGCAGGTTTATTTTCTGCTGCGGCGTTTATGATGGGTTGGATCGGCACTATAGAACTTGCCGCTCACGGTATTGCAATTCAGATAGCGAGTATTTCTTATATGATCCCTTTAGGCTTCTCGCAAGCCGCTTCAGTGAGAGTAGGGAATGCAGTAGGTCGAAGTGACAGAGAAGGGATTAGATTAGCTGCAAATGCAGTCATGCTCGTTTCAATAATAATGGCGCTGTTTTCTGCTTTAGTGTTTGTGCTTTTTCCCGATACACTTATTCAACTATTTCTTGATAAAGCGAATAATGATGCTGTTGCGGTACTCACTTATGCTGTGCCACTTCTATATATGGCAGCTGCCTTTCAAGTTTTTGATACCGTGCAAGTGGCATCCGCTGGTAATTTGCGAGGTCTAAAAGACACTAAAATACCTATGATAATTGCCTCAATAAGTTATTGGCCAGTCGGTTTAACGATTGCATATGTCCTCGCTTTTCCCTTGGGGCTTGGTGGTGTTGGTATTTGGGGTGGATTAGTTGCTGGGCTGGCGGTTGCGGGAATACTGTTGACCTTACGGTTTAAACGACGTGAGGCCTTAGGCCTAGTTAAATTTTTGACTTAATAGTGCGTTTAGCTTTATTTTACAAACACTCCCGTACTTTTCTTATATCTGTCCGTTATAAAAAATACAATCATTAAAAAGGTAATGCGTTGTAAATTTGATCTTCGATTAAAGCACCAGTTTGTGGGTCTGCATTTTTGAAAGTCACAGGAATTGATTGGCAATCTCCAATCTCTTCAGTAGGAACACAACCTTCGAAAGGACTATTAATGACTTCGAAATGAAGCTTGGGTGCACTTGTGACACCCGAGTCACCGCTTAAAGCGATTACCATGCCTTGTGCAACATTCTGCCCAATGGTCAACGGCACACTATTTTCTGCAATATGAACATACTGTGCAAAGGTTCCATCCTCATGTTGAATGCTAACGTAATTTGCCTCAAGCGGCGTGGCATTCCCATCAGTAAAACTCTCAACTATGGAAACTACTACACCTGCGCGCGCCGCGAGTATTTCTGTACCTAAAGGCATCGCAAAATCATAGGTGTATCTTAAGTCACCAAATTCACCTATGTTATGACCAAACTGAGCGCAGTTACCTTTGACAACGTTAAATTGTTCATCAACTGGGTAAGGTAAAATATATGTTGAAGTAGCGGCATCAGGATAATCTTCAATAATGCAACTATTGGAGAAAGTATTAGCCACTGGAGTCCCATTTATATCATTGGCACTACTACCTCCACCGCACCCACTAATGGCTAAACAATAAATAAATAAAATGATGCTGATAAAACGCTTATACATATGCCGTATCATTCTACGATAATTTTGCAGCAATCGGCGAATTATATTGTGTAATCAGGGGTTGAGAAATTAACAGCCGAGTATTAGTGAGACAACTATAGAAGGTAGGGACACCGACCCAAGGACGAATGATATGCATTAAAATAGGGGGGTGTCTTTAATTCTAGGACAAAAATTATTTAATGAATTCAGCTATTCTGTTTGCTGCTTCAATACATTCATCAACCGATGCAACTAATGCCATGCGAATACGTTTTGAGCCCGGATTCGAGCCATTAGCCATTCTAGCTAAATAACTGCCAGGCACAACTTTTAGGTTTTGTTGTGCGTAAATATCGTGAGTAAAAATTTCATCATCCGTTGCAATATTCGGCCAAAGATAAAATCCAGCAGCGGGTTTTTTAACGTCCAATGCAGGCTCTAATATATTGAGTACAGCATCAAATTTTTGACGGTATTGCTGGCGATTATCAATCACATGTAGTTCATCCTCCCAAGCAGCAATGCTTGCCATTTGGATAGGCTCTGACATCGCACAACCGTGATAGGTACGATACAACAAGAATTTCTTTAGAATTTCCGCATCCCCTGCGATAAATCCAGAACGTAAGCCTGGTGCATTAGAACGTTTTGATAAACTGTGGAATACCACGCACCTTTTGAATTCGGTATTGCCTGTTTTAGCAGCTACCTCTAGTAATCCAACGGGTGGATTATCCTCATCAAAATAAATCTCTGAGTAGCATTCATCGCTGGCGATAATAAAATCATGTTTTTCTGCGAGAGCTAACAACTGAGTAATTTGTGTTTCATTAATCACCGAGCCGGTAGGATTTCCAGGACTGCAAATGTAGAGTAATTGGCAGTCATTCCAAATATCGGCACTGACTTGATCAAAATCAGGAATAAAATTATTTGCTTCAATACAGTCTAAAAATACTGTTTCGGCGCCCGCCAATATGGCTGCGCCTTCATAGATTTGATAAAAAGGATTAGGGATGACTATTTTGGCGTTGTTTTTACTGGTATCAACAACCGCTTGTGCAAAGGCGAATAAGGCTTCTCGAGTACCGTTCACAGGAATGACATTACTCTCAGGATCAACCACATCAGAATCAATGTTAAAGCGACGACTTATCCAATTCGCTATGCTTGTTCTTAATGCAATGCTGCCAGCGGTTATCGGATAGTTAGAGAAACCAGCAAGGTTATCTCTTATCGCATCAAGTACAATTTTCGGTGTTTTGTGTTTTGGCTCACCAATCGCTAACGACACCATTGGTTTATTAGCCGGAGTAACATCTGCGTATAACTCGGCTATTTTTTGAAATGGGTAAGGCTGTAATTTATTAAGATTAGGATTCATCGAACAACAACTGATTTAAAAACTGCGATTATATGAGTATTATTAAGTCAAAGGTAAGTATAAAGCGGATATAATAGTGCAATAATTTAAAATTATTTTGTATTTTGTCTGACTAGGAATTACAAAATTAGTAAACCATTTTAAATTGCAGGATTGCTTAAAGCCATTATTATGATTAATTATCATCATCATAATTAAAACTTTTAAAACTATAAGATAATCTT
Source organism: uncultured Cocleimonas sp. (assembly GCA_937974135.1). GTDB lineage: Bacteria > Pseudomonadota > Gammaproteobacteria > Thiotrichales > Thiotrichaceae > Cocleimonas. The sequence goes on from CALJIH010000185.1 coordinate 13,386, forward strand.
AATTAAAGCTGTTTTGGCTGTTGTTTTTAGGATTTATATTTATCATAATCCATCAAGCTTGTAGCTACTATTTAACCAACAAATTAATATTTAGATTTAAATTAGAAATAATAGTGATTTACCAAAACATCATATCAAATCTTTCCATAAATCGGCCTGAGTTATTTAAGCACCTGCTTAAGTGATAGTGCTACCAAAGGATTTAGCCTAATGAGTCAACCAAACGATAACAATAATAATAACCAAGATACCGTGCTTGATGGGGAAAACGCAGTTTATTTAGAACAACTCTTCGAGAGATATTTAGAAGATCCAGCATCAGTTAGTGATAGATGGCAAAAGTATTTTGCTGATATGCCAGTGCCCGCAGATTTCTTGAATGGCAGTACGCATACCGAAATGCGTGAAAAGTTCCTGCAAAATAATTTGCATCGTAGCGCTTCTAGTAGAAGACCCGTTGGTTCGTTTGAATTAGAAAAAGAACGGATGCAAGTGCATGTGTCACAACTCATCACGAACTATCGTTCTCTTGGTCATTTAGTTGCTTACACAAATCCATTACGCGGAAATGAAGTGTTGCCGAATCTGCCTGAACTGACGTTAAAGAACTATGGTTTAGACAAAGTAGATAAAGATACGTTGTTTGATCCTGGTAACTTCCAAATGAAGGAAGAACCAACCCTTGGCAATATCTTTAATGCATTGCGACATACTTATACTGAAAGTATAGGTATCGAATATATGCATATTATGGATACCAAAGAAGTCCACTGGTTACAGAATCGTCTTGAACCTTGCCAGGCACGTCCAGATTTTGATGCTAACAAAAAAAGTGCACTACTCGACGATATTGTTGCGGCTGAGACGCTCGAACAATACCTACATAAAAAATATGTTGGTCAAAAACGCTTCTCTTTAGAAGGTGGCGAATCACTCATTCCCATGTTGAATGAGATTATCCATCATTCAGCTGCGCAAGAGACCCGCGAAGTAGTTTTGGGTATGGCGCATCGTGGTCGACTTAATGTGTTGATCAATGTAATGGGTAAATCACCTGAAGTACTCTTTGATGAGTTTGAAGGCAAATACAACGAAGATTTATCAGCAGGTGATGTGAAGTATCATAAAGGTTTCTCTTGTGATATCGAAACCAAATATGATCCGATTCATATGACTTTGGCATTTAATCCGTCGCATTTGGAAATCGTATCACCGGTAGTTGATGGCTCTGTGCGTGCCCGTCAAGACCGACGTTCTGAAAGAGCTGCTGATCAAAGCGGTCGTGTTGTGGGTGTTGCTATACATGGTGATGCTGCATTTGCAGGTCAAGGTGTGGTTATGGAGACATTCAATATGTCTCAAACACGTGGTTATCGCATTAACGGCACAGTACATATCGTGGTAAATAATCAAATAGGGTTTACTACTAGTACTGCTAACGATAGTCGCAGTACCTATTATCCTACTGATGTAGCGAAAATGGTCAATGCGCCGATCTTCCATGTAAATGGTGATGATCCTGAAGCCGTGGCCTATGTTGCTCAAGTTGCTTTAGATTATCGATTGCAGTTCAAGAAAGACGTAGTAATCGATTTAGTCTGTTATCGACGTCATGGACATAATGAAGCTGATGAACCAGCAATGACCCAGCCAATAATGTATAAAGCCATTCGTGCAATGAAAACCACACAGCAGCTTTATGCACAAAAACTGATTAATGAGGGAGTACTCTCAGAGAATCAAGCAAAGCAAAAAATAAAAGACTATAAAGATAAATTAAGCGCAGGAGAACCTGCCGTTCCTACTTTGAATTACAGTAGTATTCCAGAACATCTGTTAGTGAATTGGGAAAATTACCTAGATCGTGATTGGTCTACCAAAGCTGATACCACATATCCGCTTGAAAAATTACAAGCAATGACCAAGCGTTTCCATAACGTACCAGAACGTATTAGCGTGCATCGTCAAATTCAAAAGATTCTAGATGGCCGTAGTGAAATGGCAGAGGGTAAGCGTCCAGTAGATTGGGGTTTTGGTGAAACTTTAGCTTATGCGTCTTTATTGGAAGAAGGTTTTGATATCCGCATTAGTGGTCAAGACAGCGGTCGTGGCACATTCTCTCATCGTCATGCAGTACTTCATAATCAAACTGAAAGAGCGGCATGGGTTCCGTTAAAACACGTTGCCGATAAGCAAGGTACATTTACTGTAATTGATTCAGTTCTTTCTGAAGAAGCTGTATTGGCGTTTGAATATGGGTATTCAACAACATCTCCAAATACGCTATTAATTTGGGAAGCACAATTTGGTGATTTCGTAAACGGTGCTCAAGTAGTTATTGATCAATTCATTAGTTCGGGTGAGCAAAAATGGGGCCGATTATCTGGCTTGGTAATGTTCTTGCCACATGGTTATGAAGGCATGGGTGCAGAGCATTCATCTGCTCGACTAGAACGATTCATGCAATTGTGTGCGGAAGATAATATCCAAGTAGTCGTGCCAAGCACACCAGCACAGACATTCCATATGTTACGCCGCCAAATGCATCGTCCGTATAGACGTCCATTAATTGTCATGACACCAAAAAGTTTATTAAGAAATCCTGCTGCAGTTAATAGCATGGAGGATTTAACTGAGGGAAGATTTAGAACGGTTATTGATGATGATAGATTCCTTGATGATGAAAAAAGTAAAAAAGGCATCGAACGCCTCGTGATGTGTAGTGGTAAGGTTTATTATGATATTCGTGCAAAAGCGGATGAATTAAAAGACATGGAAACACCATTGGTTAGATTAGAACAACTCTATCCATTCCCAGAAAAACAACTTAAATATATTCTCGATTCATATCCAGATCTTATAGAAGTAGTATGGTGTCAAGAAGAGCCACGTAATCAAGGTGCGTGGGATAGTACTAAACATCGATTTAGTAAATTTAAAGAATACAAACTAAGTATCGTGAGCAGGCCTAGCGCCGCAGCACCTGCTGTTGGTTCGCATAAAGTTCATGTTATCCAACAAGAAACATTAGTTAATCAAGCACTCAACCTAGAGAAAAAATAATGACTATCGAAATACGAGTACCGCAATTACCAGAATCAGTTGCCGACGCGAGCATTGCAGCTTGGGTTGTAAAGGTGGGAGATCAAGTAGAAGAAGATCAGAATCTTCTTGAATTAGAAACAGACAAAGTAGTACTTGAAGTACCTGCACCCGCCGCTGGTGTATTGTTAGAAATCAAAGCTGAAGAGGGCGCTACAGTGTTAGCGGGTGACTTGATCGGTGTAATTGATGAAACGGCATCTGCTGCACCAAGTGCACCAGTCCAAGAAGCTCCAAAAGCTGCCGCTTCAGGTGATGTGAATGCAAGTCCATCGGTGAGAAAAACCATGGCAGAAAAAGATATTGATGCGGCAACTGTCAGTGGTAGTGGTAAAAACGGCCGTATTCTAAAGGAAGATCTTGAAAAGAAAGCTGCTCCAGCGGCAGCGGCTAAAGCACCAGCCAAGAAAGCGGCAAAAGAAGAGACAACAGTTGATCTGGATGGCAGAGAAGAACGTCGTGTACCAATGACTAGACTTCGCGCTAAGATTGCTGAGCGTTTAATCGATGCCCAGCAAACGGCGGCTATTTTAACCACTTTCAATGAAGTTGATCTCAGTAAAGTAATACGTCTACGTAAAAAATACCAAGAGCGTTTTGTCAAAGCACATGATGTAAAGCTTGGGTTTATGTCGTTCTTTGTAAAAGCTGCTACAGAAGCGTTAAAACGTTACCCAGAAATAAACGCACGTATTGAAGACGGCGATATTATTTATCAAGGTTATTACGACATCGGTGTGGCGGTATCTTCTGATCGTGGCTTGGTTGTTCCGATTCTTAGAAATACGGATACTATGGGTAATGCTGATATCGAAAAAGCGATCGCAGATTACGCTGGAAGAGCAAGAAGTGGTCATTTAGAACTTGATGAACTTATGGGTGGAACATTCTCCATAACCAATGGTGGTATTTTTGGTTCAATGCTATCAACACCGATCATAAATCCACCACAAAGCGCAATTCTTGGCATGCACAATATCCAAGAGCGCGCGATGGTAGTAGATGGTGAGATTGTGGTACGTCCTATGATGTATCTTGCACTTTCTTACGATCACCGTTTGGTTGATGGTAAAGCAGCGGTGAGTTTCTTAGTTAAAATCAAAGAATTACTTGAAGACCCTGCTATCTTATTCTTAGAATTGTAATAAACACAGTTATCTTTTAAAGCCCGCTATTAGCGGGCTTTTTTATTTCTGCCAAAAATTTAAAATGCTTTGAATAACAATAATGACTTATTTTAAGGTTATAAGCCGATTAAGGCTTTTATAGGATCTGATAATTTAGCCAATTTATATAATATGAATTCAGATTAAAACTGCCCAAAAGTAGGGGGGTGTCTTAAACATAATTAGCTAATCACAGTA
>CALJIH010000186.1 GCA_937974135.1 uncultured Cocleimonas sp.
CTCTAATAAATCAGGATTTAACGGCAAATCAAATAACACTAAATGATGTGCGAACTGGAAGTTACGACCTTCACTTCCAATTTCAGAACATAATAAAATTTGAGCGCCAATCTCGCCATCTTTGGCATTTGCAGCAAAATAAGCAGCTGCACGATCGCGTTCTACAATATTCAAACCTTCATGAAATGCACTGCAATTGATGGTTGTTCGTAAACGCAAATATTCTTCTAGAGCGAGTGCGGTTTGTGCATGCGCACAAATTAATAACACTTTTTCTTTTGGGTTAGCTTCTAACCACTCTTCAAGCCATTCAACACGTGGATCATCATGAATCCAATCTTCAGCATCAAAATCGCCTTCAGGATACAATTGATGGATTAATTCACCCGTATCAGCCGCATAAATTTCAGGTACATCAAAACCATAACTATGCAGTTCACGTTGTGGAAAACCACCTACTGAGTCACGCGTATTACGATACAAGACACGACCTGTACCATGACGGTCTAATAGATTTTGTATAACTGGCTCTGCGTTATAATCTTGCTGATATTCAGCAACGGCATCATCACCCAAATAATCAGTTAACTGCTTTAACCTATCCGCATCATTTGGTGAAGCATTTTCATCTTGTAACCACTGCACTAAATCATTTACAGGTTTGTAATGCTGTTCTTCTTTCACGTATTCTTTTAAATCGTAAAATCGATCAGGATCAAGCAAACGTAAACGTGCGAAATGACCTTCAATACCCAACTGCTCAGGAGTTGCCGTTAACAATAACAAACTTGGAATTTCTAATGACAGTGATTCAACACATGCATATTCATTGCTAACGTGAGTTTCACTCCAGTTTAAATGATGCGCCTCGTCGACAATTAGCATATCCCAGCCTGCTTCTATAGCTTGTTGATGACGCACTGAATTTTCACTTAAAAAGTCGAGACTACATAAAACCAACTGCGCACTTTCAAATGGATTGATATGTGTTTCTTCATCGCCTTCATCTTCAATGGCAAAACAACGATCTTCATCCAAAATTGTGAATTGCAGATTGAAACGACGTAGCATTTCAACCAACCATTGATGAACTAACGTTTCTGGCACAATAACCAATGCGCGTTTTACACGTTCCGTTAAAACCTGTTGATGTAATATCAAACCAGCTTCAATGGTTTTACCCAAACCAACTTCATCTGCCAATAAAACACGAGGTGCATGTCTACGAGCAACTTGATGAGAAATATACAACTGATGAGCCAACGGCTGAATACGTGGACCGACTAAACCATAACTATCAGATTGTTGTTGTCGATGTAAATGACGCTGTGTCGCAACGCGCAATTCAAAATGTGCTAACTTATCAATTTGACCACCGAATAAGCGATCTTGTGGCTGACTAAATTGCGAGAAACTATCCAGTTCTAATTCGTGAACTTTTACCGCTTCATCAGCCTCATTCAAACCTTCATAAACGATACAGTTATTATGCTCGTCGTGACCGGTAATTCGAATTTTACCTGCATCACCTTCAGTATTTATAATTTGACCAACTGGATATTTAACGCGATTCAGAGGTGCGTTGTCAGTTGCATAAACCCGTGTTTCATCAACCGCAGGGAAAATAATCGTCAACAAACGACCTTCAACTTTTTCAATGAAACCAATACCCAACGCAGACTCAGTATTACTAACCCAACGTTGACCTGGAAAGAATTCGTTTTTCATTTGCATCGCTTACGCTATAAAAAATTAGGACGGTATTTTGAATCAAATAGCACAGAGGTCAAGTAACCATCCATGATTTAAGATCAAAAGTGCCTGAAAGTAGGGGGGTGTCTTTTTATACTATTTCAAACACAAAAAAGACCGCTAAAGCAGTCTTTTTAAATATTCATATTAATGATTCAGGTTGCCTCTAGAGTTTGTGAGTTCAAGGCAGGGATTTAGGAGCTTACAAATGTAAGTGACTACATTCCTAACGCCGAAATCGCAGACTCTGGAGGTGAACTGAATTATTTAATATAGAGCATCTCTTGGTACGTTGGTAACGGCCACATATCATCAGCGATCAAGCCTTCAAGTGCATCAACATTTTCACGCACATCTTCCATCAAACCTCTGATATTTTTAGCACAGAATTGCATATGATCTTCTTCAGATTTATGGTTATCTTTCGCTAGTGCTTTTTCAAGCTTAGCGACTGACTTCATCATGTCGTTAGTATTCTTTGCAACTTCTTTCGCTACACTACTTTCTATTTTCACACCCAAATCTGATGCTGCAGTCGATGCCATTGCCAAGTCGGTTAAATAACGTGTTGCGGCTGGGTAAACTGATGTTTTAGCTAAATCAATGACAAGCTTTGCTTCAACTTCAATCGTTAGAATGTATTGCTCAGAATAAACTTCGAATCTACTCTCTAATTCTCTTGGTGATAATACACCCGTGCTTGAGAATAGCTTTTGAATGTCTTTATCACGAAGATATGGAAGCGCATCAGCAGTCGTTGGTAAATTCTTTAGGCCACGCTTAACTGCTTCTTTATGCCATTCTGATGAGTAGCCGTCACCGCCGAATACTGC
>CALJIH010000187.1 GCA_937974135.1 uncultured Cocleimonas sp.
AATAAAAGTCTTTTTCTTAGGGAAGTAATTGGTTGACGAGCTAAATGTCCCAAATAGCTGGCTTGTTGCTTCAAGACGAAACTTAGGATGTCAGAAGTTTTGCATCTTGCTAGTATACTTCTAACTCAATGCTTGAAAATCACAAGCTTGAATCAAATAAAATTCATAATAGTCAAAGCAAAACCTGTTTCAGTGCAAGACTGTATGTTAGGATTCGCTCCTAATATTTTAAAATTATTAGTTGCCTAGTTTATGACATTTTTTGAGTCACAAACTGAGGTATAAAAATTGCGGAAAAGCTCTATGACTCGATATATCTTCATCACCGGTGGTGTTGTTTCTTCTCTTGGTAAGGGTATTGCCGCAGCTTCTCTAGGAACGATCCTAGAAGCACGTGGTTTATCAGTAACCATGATGAAGCTTGATCCATACATCAACGTAGATCCAGGAACCATGAGTCCGTTTCAACACGGTGAGGTATTTGTTACCGATGACGGTGCAGAAACGGATTTAGATTTAGGTCATTACGAACGTTTTGTTAACTTTACTGCAACCCAACTGAATAATTTCACCACAGGCAGAATATATAGTCGTGTAATACGTAAAGAACGCCAAGGTGATTACTTAGGTGCTACAGTTCAGGTTATCCCACATATTACTGATGAGATAAAGCGAAGCGTTCGTGCTGGTGCTGAAGGTTATGATATTGCGATGGTTGAAGTTGGCGGAACGGTTGGTGATATCGAATCTTTACCGTTTATGGAAGCCTTGCGTCAAATGGGTGTGGAAGAGGGTAGTAATGCTTTATTTATGCACCTCACCTTGGTACCTTATCTTGCAGCAGCTGGTGAACTTAAAACAAAACCTACTCAACACTCTGTTAAAGAATTGCGTTCTATTGGTATTCAGCCAGATATTTTGATGTGTCGCAGCGAGCAGCCAATTCCCGATAACGAGCGACGCAAAATTGCGCTGTTTACTAATGTTGAAGAACGCGCTGTAATACCTGCAATTGACATGGATAATATCTACAAAATTCCGCTCTGGTTGCACTCACAAAACCTTGATCAAATCGTCGTTGAAAAAATGAAATTAGATAAACTCCCTGAAGCCGATCTAAAAGATTGGGAATTGGTAGTGAATCGCATGGCTTATCCAAAGTCAGAAGTAACGATTGCAATGGTGGGGAAATATGTAGATTTAACGGAATCCTACAAGTCTTTGAATGAAGCATTAAGTCATGCAGGTATTCAAACAGAATCCAAAGTCAAAATTAAGTATATTGATTCCGAGAAAATAGAAACGGACGGCCTTGCTGAAATTGAAGGAGTCGATGCGATTTTAGTGCCAGGTGGATTTGGCTCGCGCGGTGTTGAAGGAAAAATATTAGCGATACAATATGCTCGTGAAAATAAAATTCCATACATGGGAATTTGTCTCGGCATGCAACTGGCTGTGATCGAGTTTGCGCGTCATTGTGCAGGTATCGAAAATGCGAATAGTACCGAGTTTGTTTTGGATACACCGGATCCAGTGATTGGCTTAATTACTGAATGGATGACGGAAACAGGTGAAAAAGAACAACGAAATGTAGATTCCGATATGGGTGGAACGATGCGTCTTGGTGGTCAGAAATGTTATCTCACAAAAGGAACGCTCGCAGAACAAACCTATGGCGCAGAAGAGATTGTAGAAAGACATCGTCATCGTTATGAGTTTAACAATAATTATCGAGACGTTTTGACTAAAAGCGGCATGATTTTATCTGGGGTATCACACGATAAGACCTTGGTAGAAATGATCGAGTTACCTGATCATCCGTGGTTTATGGCGTGTCAGTCTCATCCTGAATTTACTTCCCATCCAAGAACAGGACATCCATTCTTCACCGGATTTATTCGTGCTGCATTAACCTACCGCGATAGCAAATAGGCTTTAACATGAAACTATGTCATTTCGAAGTAGGCCCTGATAAACCTTTCTTTTTATTGTCTGGTCCCTGTGTTGTGGAATCAGAAAAACTGACTACTGAAATTGCGACTAGTTTAAAAGAAATTACTGACGATCTTGGAATTCCATTTATATTCAAAGCTTCATTTGATAAGGCTAATCGTTCATCTCACAACAGTTACCGTGGGCCTGGCATGGAAGAGGGATTGCGTATTCTGGAACAGATCAGAAAAGATTTAAATGTGCCCATAGTGACTGATGTACATGAAGATACGCCTCTAGATGAAGTAGCATCGGTGGTTGATGTATTACAAACACCTGCGTTGTTATGTCGCCAAACAAATTTCATTCAGAATGTCGCGAAACAAGGTTTGCCTGTTAATATCAAAAAAGGGCAGTTCACTGCGCCTTGGGATATGAAGAATGTCTCTGATAAAGCTAAAGCCACCGGTAATGATCAAATTATGGTTTGCGAACGAGGTTATACCTTTGGGTATAACACGCTAGTATCTGATATGCGTGGCTTGGCCACGATGCGTGAGACCGAATGTCCAGTCGTTTTTGATGCAACCCATTCAGTGCAACAACCGGGTGGTTTAGGGAATAAATCGGGTGGCGAGCGTCAACATGTTCCCGTTTTAGCCAGGGCAGCAATTGCCGCGGGCGTTTCAGGCATTTTTATGGAATCTCACCCAAACCCAGAAGAGGCACTTAGCGATGGGCCTAATTCATGGCCAACAGGTCAGATGCGTGCTTTACTTGAAATGCTGATGTCTATTGATCAAACCGTCAAAGCTCAGCCTTATCAGGAACAATTGCTATAAACGAATATGCAATAACCTAGAATTTTATTTATAAAAGACACCCCCCCACTTTTAGGGTGTTTTGAATCTAACCTTTAGAACTAACCGGAGTAATAATGTCAAACATTTCAAACATCCATGCACGTGAGCTCGTTGATTCACGTGGTAATCCAACAATAGAAGCGATTGTAACACTTGAAGATGGCACCACGGGAAGTGCAATTGTTCCTTCTGGCGCATCTACAGGAGCACGTGAAGCTATTGAATTACGAGATGGTGATAAAAGCCGGTATATGGGTAAAGGTGTTTTAAAAGCGGTTGGCCATGTGAATAATGAAATCGCCGATTGCATCAAAGGCATGGATGCTAATGAGCAAAAAGCTATTGACCAAGCTATGCTTGATCTTGATGGGACACACAACAAATCTCGTTTAGGAGCTAATGCTTTATTAGCAGCTTCATTAGCATCTGCACACGCAGCCGCGAATCAAAAAGGCATTGCTTTGTATCAGCATCTGGGTGGTTTATTTTCTCAAGATTCTGGGCAATTTAAACTACCTGTACCAATGATGAATATCATTAATGGTGGTGAACACGCCGATAATAGCGTTGATATGCAAGAGTTTATGATTGTTCCTGTCGGTGCTTCAAGCCTTGCAGAAGCAGTGCGTTATGGTACAGAAGTGTTTCATAACTTAAAGTCTGTTTTATCAAAGAAAGGTATGAGTACCGCTGTTGGTGATGAAGGTGGCTTTGCTCCTGATTTATCTTCAAACGAAGAAGCCATTGAAGTGATTCTACAAGCGATTGAAAATGCTGGTTTCACAGCTGGCAAAGATATCTATCTTGGATTGGATTGTGCGGCATCGGAATACTATAAAGACGGAAAATATGTGTTAGCCGCTGAAGGTAGAAGTTTTGATGCTTCTGGCATGGTTGATTACTTAGAAAATTGGGTGAACCAATACCCAATCATTACTATCGAAGATGGTTTAGATGAAGCAGATTGGGATGGTTGGGCGCATTTAACCTCACGTTTAGGAAATAAAATTCAATTAGTCGGTGATGACCTTTTTGTGACTAATCCGAAAATTTTTGCCGAAGGTATTGAGAAAAATATCGCCAATTCAATTCTGATCAAGTTCAATCAAATCGGAACCTTAAGTGAAACCTTAGAAGCGATTCAAATGGCGCATGATGCGAATTATACTGCCGTTGTGTCACATCGATCTGGAGAAACTGAAGATACAACAATTGCTGATCTAGCCGTTGCAACCAGTGCTGGACAGATCAAAACAGGCTCATTATCTCGCTCTGATCGCATTGCTAAATATAACCAATTGATTCGTATTGAAGAGGCGTTAGGAAAGAACGGCGTATACGCGGGATCTTCTGCCTTTAAACATCTTTGAAATTCTTATATGTCTGCGCCACTTTGTTGATTTGTTGAAAAAGTGGTGCTGACTTATACTAAACAACTGTATTTCTTTGCCAATGGAACTCATCCACTAAAATGAAAGCATTACTCATAATATTTTCATTACTTCTAGTATTACTTATTGGAAGAATGTGGGTGGGTCCTGGAAGTTATCCTGATCGATGGCGTTTAGATGATCGAACCATTATTCAAGAGCAAGAAAATAATGCTAAACAAGAGCAAATAAATAAAATCCAAGCAGAACTTGATGATGTCTCATCGGGAAAAGAAGCGCTAGAAGAACGTGCCCGCAGTGAATTAGGTATGACTAAAAAAGGCGAAACATTTTTCGAGGTTATTATGAAACCCGAGACAGAAAAACGTAAACAAAACGTTGTGGAAGAAAAAGATTCATCTAATACTGAAAAGCCATCAACTGATAATAAAACGAATTAACATAAAGCATGGATATTCAACCTAATCCAGTTTGGGTCGTGATACCTGCAGCAGGTTTGGGTCAACGAATGGGTTCAGAATACCCGAAGCAATATATAAAAATTCATAACAAAACACTAATAGAACATACAATAGATTGTTTTAAAGATATTGAGCAAATAGCTGGAATTGTAGTTGTTTTAAATTCAGAAGATAGATACTGGAACACCATAAATGTAAGTTCAAGTTCTACACCAATACATACGGTTTATGGTGGTGCTGAGCGCAGTGATTCAGTATTGAAGGGATTAAAATACCTCAGTGAAGAAATAAAAATTGAAGATAAACAGTGGGTAATGATTCACGATGCTGCGAGACCGTGTTTATCAAAAACTGATATAAATGCTTTACTTGCAATACAAGAGAAAGACTGTGATGGTGGAATTTTAGCTTCTCCGGTTCGCGATACGATGAAAAGAACCTTTACCAATAAAGATCATCAAATGCCTGAAAGAATAAGTCACACCGAGCCTAGAGAAAATCTTTGGCATGCTTTGACACCGCAGATGTTTCGACTTGGAGAAATAATAGAGGCCATTCAATTCTGCCAGGAAAATAATGAATCTATTACGGATGAATGTTCTGCGATGGAAAGAAGGAATGTTAAGCCAGTGATTGTAGAAGGTAGTCATAATAATATTAAGGTTACATATCCTAGTGATATTGAACTAGTGTCCGTTCTTCTGAGTAATAAAATAAAAGGTAATATATGATGCGTATAGGAAACGGTTACGATGTTCATGCATTTACCGATGGTGACTTCATAACACTAGGTGGGGTCAAGATTAAACATCACAAAGCCTTTCTGGCTCATTCTGATGGTGATGTTTTAATTCATGCACTTATCGACGCGTTATTAGGTGCGCTCGCTCTGGGAGATATTGGGCAATTATTTTCTGATGAAGATCCGCAATATAAAGATGTTGATAGTCGTTTATTATTAAGAGATGTCTATACATTAATAACTAATGAAGAATATACGTTAGTAAACTGTGATTGTACGATTGTTGCTCAAAAACCAAAAATAGCACCTCATATAAATATCATGAGAGAAAACTTAGCAGCAGATTTAAACGTAAAGAAAAACCAAATAAGTGTGAAAGCTACGACAACTGAAAAGTTAGGTTTTACAGGAAAAGAGGAGGGTATCGCTGTTTATGCAGTGGTCCTTTTGGATAAGGTTTATAAAGATACCAAATAAAACTTTCTCTTTAAAGAATGCGCAATTTGTAGTTCGGTTGATTGTTATTATCTAATAATTTCTTATTATGTAACCAAGTTAATGCATCTTCTGCGTCGTTTTCAAACCAAGCTTGTGCAGATCCTAATCTGAAAGTATATCCCCAAGTATCCATATCCTTCATCATGCGTTTGCTCGAAAAATTACTGAGTTTATTTGCTAGTAAGATTTGCAAATAACACACTGCATTTTCCTCGTCGTAGTCACCTTCGGCATTGGTATCAATCGTTTTGCGGCGAGTTTCATCCATACAGATGTAATGACAGGCTTCGTGCAGGAGCGAATGAATAGGCGTGTCTTCTCTTACGTAGAGCCTATTTTTAATTAGACCTGCTTCAGAATCTCCCCAAAAGCTTCCGCAAATGGGTTGTGCTAAATCTAAAAGTATTAATGTTAATTGGTATTTTTCAAGTAACGTCTTTATTTCATCAATAGGTATATCAGCAACCAGAAGTACTGATTGAGTAAGTTGCGCTGTATTCTTTGAATGTGCACTGTCTGACAAGGAGTCAGACATGGAAGGATTATTCAATATCTTGGTTTTCTAGAACTAATTGGGTAATTTTCAATGTATCGTTATTTTTTTGCGCTGTTACTAGCGCAGTACCTTCACGCGTTAGCCATTTCTTTTCTCCAACAAGCTGGTAACGAGAAATAAACTTACCCTTACCTTCAAGTTGTCCAGAAACACTTTTCCAATTGAAATCAAACAGTACCATTTTTCTTTCTGATGTTATTTCAAAGATTGTCTCTAGTTTGTCATTTAACTGTTTTTCAGTTTGATTTTTTAGTTCAGGCGCATTTGCCAGTATTGGCTTAATTACATCCACATTGCCATCTTCATAGGCTATCTCAAGATCTTTTAATAGCGATTGTAATGCTGTACTGGTTGCTTTAATAGAGGGTCGTTTTGGCTCAGCAACAGAATTAGATTTAATCGTGGTTACTTTCATCAACTGTTGTAAATTAGGATCGACTTCTTGAACAATATTTTGCGTTTCAATATCAGTCTGGACTAATTCCAAATTAGAATTGCCGTAAAATTTACCTGTCATTGCAACTAATGAACATATGCCGATAACAGAAAAAATCGCGACAGCAGTTTTTGTGTTTGAAATTTGTGCTTCTGTCTTCTTACTAGCTTGATAATAACTAGCGGGCGCTTTACGCTGTTCACTAAAGCTAATTGTATCTTGGTGGTCTTGTTTGGTTTTTATTTGTTGATATGAATTCGTAATGAGTGACGAATAATAATCTGCACCAGGACGAGTACTTAAGTCAGGGTGATATATCTTCATTAATAACTGATAATGAAATTTTTGGATTTGCGATGTAGAAAACTTATTGGCACCCAATATTTTTTCATTACTGTTTTTTTCGTTCAGCAACACTTTTTCAATAAAATTAAAAACAGCAGTTGATAACAAGTCTGAATCTAAATCATTGTTGTCTGCAAATTCTTTTAATTGCTCTGGTGATGCTGCGATACGCAATAAATCATTGATGCCTTCAGGGAGGTCAGAGTCAGGAAAACACAACCATGCCATTTCTTCTGGTTTTCTTTCTAGGCGTAGTGCTTGATGTATTGCGGGGGTATTCATCGGTCAATCATCCTAACAAATTAATCAGAAAAATTCTAATACCACTAGATAAAATGTTATAAAAGATAAGAATATCCGAGTATTAATAGATATTAGTGAACGACTAGAGGTTTTCGTTCATTTAATTTAACATAAATCAATCTTGGTTAATGTTTACTTTGTTTTTGAAGATCGGTTTCGGTTTTGAAGGAATCTATATGCTTTTAAATTTTGTTAGTTTCAGCACGAATTGCGAATGCTCTTCCGACAGGACCAGAATTATCTTGCCCAATAGCATCTTCGATTTCATCTATGCGCTGATTCAATTCATCTAAATGAGATGACTTAGCATCCTTTTTTTTGGGCTTTGCTTTCTTGCTCGGATTACCTGCTGCAACCAGATTAGTTAATGTTGGTATGCTGTGATTATTTTGTATATTAGGCATAATTATATGCTTTCTATAATTGATAATACCCCAGAGTATACCCACGGTCCCGATAGAACGAGTATCGTTTACGACCAGCGGTAATGATTTCCTCATTGTTATCTAAAATTTCAGCCATTTTTGAGAACCTAGAAAAGAACGTAGGTCGTTGATTAGAAATATTTATTAAATAATCGCACTCTAGTAAAGGCTCTGTTTCATGTGAAATATTGATTTGATAGATGTTCTCTTTAACGTTGTTATCGTCAGTAACTGAGGTTTTGTTATTTGATACTAAAACATCAGAATTATCGGCGGTAATGATTCCATGGGGAATAAAGCTGGTACTATCTTTTGTCCAAAGATAATCGTCTATCTTAATATTAGTTGCTTCAGAATCTGTGTGAATGTGAATCTTTAAATTCTTTTTGAATGCGATGACAACCAAACGATGAACAATGGATAATCTATGTTCTAATCCTTGTTCTTTGCTGACATAAAAATTTATTTCAGTCATTTTATAAAAGTTATTATAATTTACAGAAAGTTAACTGGGGATGTTAAAAAGACACCCCCCCACTTTTGAGCTGTTTTAATCTAAGCAGAAGCTTTATTTATTAAGTATTGAGAGAGTAATGGCACAGGTCTTCCAGTTGCATCTTTTCCTTCCCAAGCTGTTCCAGCAATATCTAGGTGCGCCCATTTATAGTCTTTAGTAAACTCACCAAGAAAACAAGCCGCTGTGATGGTACCCGCAGCGCGGCCACCTATATTACCCAAATCAGCGAATGAACTCTTGAGCTGTTTCTTGTAATCATCGCCCATGGGTAATTGCCAAGCGCGATCATTGATTGTGTTCCCAGCATTCATGATATCGCTAGCAAGTCCATCGTCATTTGAGAGAACTGCACAGATATGATGACCCAAAGCAATAATACAAGCGCCGGTTAATGTAGCCGCATCGATAACTACTTCGGGATTATACTTTCCTACATAGGTTAGTGCGTCACATAACACTAATCTTCCTTCAGCATCGGTGTTTAAGACCTCGATGGTTTTACCTGACATAGAGGTAACAATATCACCCGGTTTCGAAGCGCGCGCACTAGGCATGTTTTCAGCCGCGGCGAGAACAACAACTAGATTAATGGGTAACTTCATTTCTGCGCAGGCTTTTAAAGTACCAAGCATTCCAGCCGCACCGCCCATATCAAATTTCATTTCATCCATACTTGCACCTGGCTTCAATGAAATACCACCCGTATCGAAGGTAATGCCTTTTCCCACTAAAGCTATGGGGGCTTGATCCTTATCCTTAGCACCTTTGTACTCAAGAATTATCATCTTACCGGGTTCATCACTTCCTTTACTCACCGAGAGGAAAGACCCCATTCCAAGCTTAGCCATGTCTTTTTCTTCAAGAATATCGATACTGATATTCGCATAATCGTTGGCAACAACATCGGCTTGTTCAGCAATATATGTGGGTGTACAAACATTTCCAGGATGATTTGCCAGATCTTTTGCTAAGCTCATACCTTTTGCAATTGCGGCTCCGTTTTTAATGGCTTTGCTCAGATCAGATTTATCTAACTTATCAAAATCAGCTAACCCTAAAGATACTTTTCTCAAAGTTGTTTCGTCTTTAGATTCACTTTTGTAGTCTAGTAATTGATAGTTAGTATCTGCTTGTGCAATTACAATTTGGGTCAGCGCATTAAGTTGCTCTTTGTTCTTGTAAGAATCAGTGAGGTATATACATAAGTCTTTAATTTTACTTGATTTAAGCGCTTTTGAAGCGGCTTTCATGGCTTTATTTAAAGCAACTGTATCAAATGATTTTTTTTCTCCGCAACCAACCATTAGCACTCGTGAAGTTGCTACGCCGTCCAATTTATAAAGTAATTGAGTTTGTTCTAATGAGCCATCAAAATCACCACTTTTAGTGATTTCTGATAGTGCTCCTTTTGATTGTTTGTCTAATTCTTTGGCAGCATCTCCAAGATTAGCTTTATTGTTTTTTGAAAAAACCGCGACAATTAAGCAATCGCTTTTATTTGCAGAAGGTGAGGTCGATGTATCAAGTTCGTATTGCATCTGATTTCCGTTTTTAAGTTTTTATTAAAAGTGTAAATGGGGCGTTTATTTTAGGTATTTATAAATATGAGAATAGTATAGTTTTAAAAATAATTTTCATTAAAAGAATCACATTAATAAATAACAAAAACAGTGTTCTTTTTTCTATGCGCAATTGGCCCTTTACTATATAATACCGCGTTTTTTCGCCCGTCGAATTCATTCTTAGTTATTTAAGAATTCATTTTAAGGCCAAGCATTCGTTAATTTTAGGGGGCTTTAAAACCTAGATAACGAATTTATATGAATTAACAAAGCAACAACAACCAAATAGAGAATAGTCATGTCAGCAGACCTATCTAAATACCGTAATATCGGCATCTTCGCTCACGTAGATGCGGGTAAAACGACAACTACAGAGCGTATCCTAAGTCTTACAGGTAAGATTCATAAAATCGGTGAAGTACACGATGGTGAGTCTACGACAGACTTCATGGAACAAGAAGCAGAACGTGGTATCACAATCCAGTCAGCCGCAGTAAGTGCTTTCTGGAAAGATCACCGCATGAATATCATCGATACCCCGGGTCACGTTGACTTCACTGTGGAAGTTTATCGATCACTTAAAGTATTAGATGGCGGTGTGGGCGTTTTCTGTGGATCTGGTGGTGTTGAGCCACAGTCTGAGACTAACTGGCGTTATGCGAACGAATCAGAAGTTGCTCGTATTATCTTCGTCAATAAGTTAGATCGTATTGGTGCTGACTTCAAACGTGTTGTAAAACAAGTTAAAGATGTTTTGGGTGCAAACCCATTAGTAATGGTTCTTCCTATCGGTGTTGAAGATAATTTTACGGGTGTAGTTGATCTATTGACTCGTGAAGCTTGGGTTTGGGATGGTTCTGACGATCCAATGAAGTACGAAATTCAAGACGTACCTGCCGACATGGTTGATGAAGTTGAAGAATACCGTGAAATGCTAATCGAAACTGCACTTGAGCAAGACGACGATGCAATGGAAAAGTATCTTGAAGGTGAAGAGCCTGATTTGGACACTATCAAAGCATGTATCCGTAAAGGTACTCGTGATATGTCTTTCTTCCCAACTTACACAGGTTCTGCATTTAAGAACAAAGGCATCCAGTTAGTACTAGATGCTGTTGTTGATTACCTACCTAACCCACAAGAAGTTGACCCTCAACCACTTACGGATGAAGAAGGTGAAGAAACTGGCGAATACGCGATTGTTGATGCAGATGAGCCACTACGCGCATTAGCATTCAAAATTATGGATGACCGTTACGGTGCATTGACCTTCTTACGTGTTTACTCAGGTAAATTAGAGAAAGGCTCTACTGTATTGAACTCATTCACGGGTAAGACTGAGAGAATCGGTCGTATCGTTGAGATGTCAGCTGATGACCGTATCGAATTAGAATCTGCACAAGCCGGTGACATCGTTGCTGTATTGGGTATGAAGAATGTTCAAACGGGTCACACATTATGTGATCCAAAACATCCTTCAACACTAGAAGCAATGGTATTCCCTGATCCTGTAATCTCAATCGCAGTGTCACCAAAAGATAAAGGTGGTTCTGAGAAGATGGGTGTTGCGATCGGTAAAATGGTTGCGGAAGATCCATC
>CALJIH010000188.1 GCA_937974135.1 uncultured Cocleimonas sp.
CACGTCAGTGTGCCTCAAATAGGCGCTATGTATAAAGGTGATTTTTCTCGTAAAACCAACTTAGTTGAATACGGTTTTCGTCTTCCCTCTGCTTTAGATAATCGACCATTACGTTTTGAAGAATTTGAAAAACTCGTGCCACAAGTGATACACGTTTCGGCAACCCCAGGCAATTACGAAAACGAACACAGTGATAATGTCGCCGAACAAGTAGTGCGCCCTACGGGTCTGGTTGACCCTGAAATTGAAATTCGTCCCGTTGCGACACAAGTCGATGATGTTATGTCTGAAATCAGTGAACGTGCAACTAAAGGTGAACGTGTACTCATCACCACGCTAACCAAACGCATGGCAGAAGACTTAACCGATTATCTACTCGAACACGATATGCGTGTGCGATATTTGCATTCGGATATCGACACCGTCGAGCGTGTAGAAATCATTCGAGATTTACGCTTAGGTGAGTTTGATGCATTAGTAGGAATCAATCTACTTCGTGAAGGTTTGGACATGCCAGAGGTGACGCTCGTTGCTATTTTAGATGCCGACAAAGAAGGTTTTTTACGTTCGGAAAGATCATTAATTCAAACCATTGGACGTGCTGCAAGGAACTCTAAAGGTAAAGCTATTTTGTACGCGGACAAGATCACCAAATCCATGCAAGCCGCGATTGACGAGACGGATCGACGTCGCAATAAGCAAATCGCGTATAACGAAGAGCATAACATCACCCCAACCACGATTATCAAACGCGTAGCGGATATTATGGAAGGCGCTTACGGTAGTTCAATGCGTGGACGCGATAAGAAGAAATTGGATAAAGTTGCTGAAACCAAAGCCAGTTTTAAAACAATGAACACCGAACAAGCGATCAAAGAAATCGCGAAACTCGAAAAACAAATGTTTAAACATGCGAAAGATTTAGAATTTGAAGAGGCTGCAAGTGTGCGTGATGAAATCACAAATCTAAGGGAATTAGCGTTTAAATAATCTAAACGTACTACAATAAAATGACAATAATTCATCAAAGGATAGATAAGAAAAGATTAAGTATTCAATGAACAATTACCATCCAATTATTCTTTCAGTTGATGAAGTCGTGGCACTTTCCAATCAACACCTTCGTGATTTTGTGAAGGTTGATAGCTACGATTATGATCCCTGTTATTTGTGGTATGACAATCCTCTATATAATGAATTTGGGGATAAAGTTGTGCAATTGCATGGCAATACTATTTATCTAAACAAGCATTCTAAAACACCCGTTCGAGATCTTTTTCATGAGTTAGGGCACGCCGTTAACAGAGTTTGTGATCTTGTAGGAAATACAGAAAATAACTACAAAGGGTGCTGGGATCAACAAAACAGCCAACTGATCGCGCAAATTTCAGCGCAACGTCACTGGAGCAGTTATCTAAATCTGTTTTCCTTAAATGATGAGAATTTCAAAGCCAACGCGGCCAGTGAAGTTTGGGCTGAGCTTTTTATGATATGGCATTTATACCCAGAAACCACCGAAGCCAGTTTGATCGATGAAACTATGGATTGGTTAGAACACGAAGCAATATGTATTGCTATTCATCAATTAGGTTCTGATTTAAAGCTAACTCGATTAACGTCTACATTTGTCTAAAAAGACACCCCCCTACTTTTGGCCATTCTTCCCGTGCATGATTGTAAAGATAGTTAATAAAAAATGCAGCAAGCAAATCAATAATGCACCTGCGATAAAATAAAACTCGAGTAGCCCTAAACTCAACGCAAAAGCGGCACTTATAATTCCCCATAAAATAGGAATAATGACTAAAGCATATCGCCAGCGGCTACTTAACAGAATGACTAACGCGATAGTCACCAACAGAACGGGAGTTGGAAGAAGTGGAAACCACTCAACTTGCGAAAAACTTCTGTCTTCTAATAATTGACTTAAAGGGTAAACCAACAATCCAATAAATAATAAAAATATTGCTAATCGACCACGAACAGAAGCGAAAGAAACCCATAATGCTGATTTCATAAAAAAAGCTATCAATAGAATCAAACATCCTTGAGCTAAAAACATTCCACCAAACCAAGGTGCTGCCCAATTTAGATTCGCGAAATATTGAAGATGAAAAACAGCCCCATTCCATATCCAAGCTACACCTAAAATCACAAATGCCCATCGAACAGATTTATTTTCAGAGACTTTATCAGAAGATTTAAAAAGTAAACTCAGCAATAACAAGGTAATGACTATCGCAATAGGATAAATAAACCATAATGATTGATTATATTCACCCACTAAATTAAACCAACTTTGTCGGTTATAGGGCGTCATATCTAATAAGGAAAACTGCAACAATTCGAACATCAAATGCTTTGAATATAATCCAACATTTTTGCTCTCATCGCTTCATTTGGTAACACTCCTCGCATCGCTCCCATATTTTCTTGCATATGTTCCAATTGAGTCGTAGCCGGAATGGCACAGGTAATGGCAGGGTGCGACACCACAAACTTTAGAAAAAACTGAGCCCAATTAGCGCAACCAATTTCAGCAGCCCATACTGGTAGTGGTTTCTTTTCAAAATGATAAAATAAGCTACCACCGTTTAATGGTCTATTCGCAATAACAGCAATACCTTTTTCTTTGGCGAGCGGCAACAAACGTTGTTCAACCTCTCGATCTTGAATATTGTAAGTCAGTTGTACAAAATCCAGTGGTCTAGTTTTCATGATCTGTTCAAGATCTTTATGACGACGACCATGCGAGGTAGTGATACCAATGTATCTGATCTTACCCTGTTCTTTGAGTTGTTGAAGCGTCTCAAGATGTTCTTGCCAATTCAGTAAATTGTGAATTTGGTAAAGATCAAACTGCTTTAATCCCCACAAGCGAAAAGATTCGGCAATCTGCGCTTCACCCTTTGAGCGTGTCCACACTTTGGTTGTAGAAAAGAGTGATTTTTGTGATTTTTCCCCCTGTGAATGGAGTCGTTTCAAAGCATAACCCATGACTTCCTCCGCAGAGCCATACATGGGTGATGAATCAACCATGGCTCCACCCATATCAAAAAAAGTCTTTAATAACTCAGTACGATGATTACGAGCTTCAATATTATTTCCAACATTAAGGCTAATCCAAGTACCCATTCCTATGACTGGCAGTTGTTCACCAGAGCTAGGAATCGCTTTAGTGATTAAGGCTTTATCATTCAAGGCGAATGTATTTGTGGGCATTAAAGCTAGTAGCGCAGGTACAGATAAAGCGCGTAAAAATAATCGTCGATCTGACAAATTAGTTTTTTTAAATTCATTAGGCTCTTCAAAATCTGTAAATTTCATCATTTCTCCAGACTTATTCAGTTTATTAATCCTTTTAAAATAGCCCAGAACAAGAAAAAAAGACAGTTCTGTTGAGTTCGCCAAACTATTCATGCTGAGCTTATCGAAGGCTAGTTTTGAGCTTATCAAAATGACACCCCCCTACTTTTAAGCAGTTTTAAATCACTGTCGAGTTAGTTTTATTTAACGCTTAGCCCAAGCCTCAGCATGCAATTGTAATTCAGCTAATCCATTCGTGATGCCATTTCTCATTTTGGTATTCCAAACATTCACAAAACCATGATTGATGCCTCTAAACACTTCGTAGTCATGTGGAATATTAAGCTTATTCAAATACTGATGAATCACAGCCGAACCACGGCGTCCCATATTTAACGCAAATTCATCACGATCACCGATGGAGATTCTTAGTGGGATGCCGCTGTTGCGAATTTGTTGCTGGTTTTGTTGTGCAATTCGCTTCAATTCAGGCAAAGCATAATCACTGACAAAAGCATTTGCTACAGAGGAAGAAAAGCTATTTGGGAATTTTAAGGCGTAATGAATGGCTCCGCGCGAACCTCTAGAATGACCTTGAATTGCCGTGGTTTTTGCTGATAGCCCTGCACGAAATTGTTTTCGAATAAAAGCTCGTAATTCGTTTGAGGCTTCACTGGTCAATAAAGTCTCTTGTCGAGGTGTTGTCCATTGCTCTTCCTGATTACCTTTTAATCTGCCCGTTCGCAAAGACACAATTACCATCGGCGGAATGCGCCCATTGCCAATCCATTGGTTTAATTGTTGTGCAGGCACACTGTCAGGAAAACTTCTCTCCCAACCCAATTGACCGTGTAAAAAGAACATTAAAGGATAGCTTTTATTGCTATTGCGGCGCCATTGAGGGGGAAGATAAACCGCGTAATCAACCAAACCTCGTGACGGACTGACAAAACGTGAGTAAGCGTAAGCACCCGCTTTGGCAGACTTCATGACTTGTGCGGTATATGCACTCTGATTGCTTACTTGGCTACGTTCGCGTTGCAAAGATTCATCCCGAATAAACAAACGTGGTCGGCCTTCGTTAAGCGTAACAAATCGATCGTATTGGCCTGATGGAGAAGACTCAAAAGTAATCAATTGCCCATCTTGCATCTTAAAACGTGTCGGGCTGATTTTTTGTAACGCTTCTCGTTGTCCAAATAACGACATAAACAATTGCCCATTTTCTTCAACAACATCAAAGTTGACTTCTGAGCCAGCAAATAATCGATACTTACCCACCAGATCATTTACTGTCGGCAGTTTTGCGGGTTTAACAGGAGTTTGTGGAGAAGATACAGAGCTTGAATTGACCGAACAGGCCGAAAGAAAAACAAATAAAAGTAAAAGTAAGAGCGATTGAAATCGATGCATAATGAGTCCCCAATTTTCACAAGAGTCTACCACGAATTTTTTAACCAGAAATTAGTGGCCGAGTAAAAATGTACACCTTTGAGTATTTAAAAAAGACACCCCCCTACTTTTAATCATTTTTAAGTTTATCAGAATAAGATATAGCCTATGCTGGATTTGATTTTTAACCCAGCATAGCTATGACTAATAGACAATTATTTTCGCTCGTATAAAGCTTCAATAGTGCTTTTTGCTAGGGTATTTGCATTGACCATATAACCTGTTAAAGCACCTGATGCGTTTGCAGGTAACTCTAATTTTTTCGATAAGGCATGAACTGTAAATTGGTAACGATGAACGCCATGTCCTTTCGGAGGACATGCACCACCAAAAGCAACAGCACCGTAATCATTGGAAATGGTTTGGGATCCTTTTAAAGCCACCTCTTTGCTGTCTGCATTACCTGCTCCTGTATTTATCGAATTGATATCATTATCGATATTAACTACTTGCCAATGCCACCAACCGCTTCCTGTTGGTGCATCTGGATCATAAGCCATAATCGCGAAAGCTTCAGTTCCTTCTGGAGCACCACGCCATGACAATTGTGGTGATTTATCACCCCCTTCGCAACCAAAACCCGTAAATTCGTGAGCCTTACTCATGAATTCTCCTTGTTTGATATCTGTACTCGAAACGGTAAAAGTGCTTGCAGTAGTCGGTGCTGCAAGAAATAAAGATGATGCTAACAATAAGATGTTTGTTAACTTTTTCATGATGACCTCTTTGTGTCGTTGATTAAAGAAAACATACTTTATCTTTATCAATCACGAATAATTAG
>CALJIH010000189.1 GCA_937974135.1 uncultured Cocleimonas sp.
ACAAGGAAAAATTATTGGTGATGCCGGTGATGGCGTTTTCTCTTACTTTACCTCAGGTACACTCAACTTAACTATGATTGCCCTAGTATTTTTATCCATCGCATACAGTGCTTATTCTGAATCAAAAATGCGTAAAATGGCTTTGATAAATAAAGGAGATAAGTAATGTCATTCTTTAAAGTTAAAGACAATATCACCGCTTTCATTTCTTTATTAATAGGCATATTAGCGCTAATCACATCTTTTGTCGGTACCGATGCAGAGGTTTACTTATTCCCTCGAATTGCGGCCGTAATCATCTTTGTGTTAGCAGTAGGTTTAATGATTCAAGCGCTGATAAATAGATCCACCGCAAAAGAAATGACTGCTCCATTAATTAACTGGAAAACATTATGGCCTGCATTGGTAATTGGAGTGATTTATCTCATTTGCCTTGAAGTAGTTGGTTTTTATATTTCATCTTTTGTAGCGTTTTTTGCGATTGTCGCACTATACGGAAAACGCCATTTTTTAGACCCAAAGCGCGGAATTTTCAAGCTAGTGGTCGCTACCCTTTTCATGATAGTACTATTTTTACTATTCTGGAATTTATTGCATGTTCGCACACCGACAGGATTTCTAATTTGAACTATAGTTTAGAGTGAAATGTCAGAAGAAACGGAAAAGTGAAAAATGCTTTCCACATCAATTCCTTAAGGAGGAAACCCATGAGTAACGTATCTAAGAAACTAAAAATTATAGCAGGAGCTGCCTTATTAACACTTGGTGCAACATCATTATCTGCATTTGCAGATTATCCTGAGCGTCCTATCGGCGTTATGGTTGCTTATAATCCAGGTGGCGCAACTGACTTCCAAGCGCGTATCGCAACCTTAGCATCAGCAAAAATGAAAGATGACAAGCCACTATCTGTGGGCCAACCAATTTATGTTACAAACAAGCCGGGTGCTGGTGGTCGTAAAGGTTGGAACTGGTTCGCATCTAAAGCACCAAAAGATGGTTACATGATGGCGGCTTACAATGTACCTCATTTTATTGCGCAGTCTATCGTTTTTGATACTAAGTACAATATAGATAATCTAGAGCCAGTAGGTAACTGGGGAGCGGACCCAGCAGTACTCATCGTTGGTAAAGACAGCAAGTTTAACAACGTTAAAGATTTAGTTGATTTTGCTAAAGCAAACCCTGGAAAAGTAACAGTAAGTGGTGCAGGTAAGTTTGTAGGTCACCACATAGCGCATCTACAATTTGCTAAAGCATCTGGTGCAGATTTGAAATACGTTCCAGGAAAAGGTGGTGTTGGTGCAATGAAGCTAGTTAAAGGTGGTCAGGTAATGGCAGGTTTTAATAACCTATCTGATGCTGCTCGTGCGGGTGATGACATAAAAATATTGGCAGTTGCTGATTTAGAGCGTCATTCATTCTTACCAGACGTTCCAACGCTTAAAGAATCAGGTGTTGATGTTGATAACTCAAGTGTAAACTTCCGTGGCTTAATGGTTCCTAAAGGAACGCCACAAAACGTGATTGATCATCTAGCAGCTACCGTTCCAACTATGTTTACTGACAAAAAGACTTTAGGAAAGATGAAGTCGACAAATTCACCGGTTAAAACAATGAATCGTGATGAAGTAATCGCAATGTGGAAAGAGCGTCAAGAAGCACTTTCTGTATTACTTGCTGATCTTAAAAAGAAGTAATTTAGACAGTGAAAAGTTGACTGGTGGTTTCTAACCATCAGTCTTCTCATGAAGGTAAAGTAATACCAATAAGAAATAGAAAATAATTTTCGAATTTCGAATGATTAAACAAAGACTTTAATTATTCACCATTAATCTTAAATCTCAATTTACATCCAAAACTATGGCTAAAAACGAACCAGTAGCGACTTCAACAGCAGTCAGCGAGCTCGTAGCTCGTGCTCGAAAAGCACAAGCTATTATCAATGATTACACCCAAGAACAAGTGGACGAAATCGTTACTGCATTGGGCTGGAGCATTATTAATCCTGAGCATAATAAAGAACTCGCGACTATGTCTGTTGCAGATACAGGATTGGGTAACGTTGAAGATAAGATTACAAAAAATCACCGCAAAACATTAGGTCTTTTACGGGATTTAGAAGGCACAAAAACAGTCGGTGTTATCTCTGAAGACCCAAGTAAAGGTTTAATCGAAATAGCTCGACCTGTGGGGGTTGTGGGCGCAATAGTACCATCGACAAACCCCGCTGCAACTCCTGCGAATAAAACCATCAACGCGATCAAATGCCGCAATGCTATTATCATCGCGCCTTCACCAAAAGGTGCGAGTAGTTGTAAACGTTTAGTGGAGTTTATGCATGCCGAGTTAGAACGTATTGGTGCACCAATAGATTTAGTCCAACACTTACCCTTCCCTATCAATAAAGCTGATACACAACAACTCATGCGTGAAGTTGATCTAGTGGTAGCTACTGGCTCACAAAACAATATTCGAGATGCCTACGCCTGCGGTTCACCTGCGGTTGGTGTTGGTGCAGGCAATGTGGTGTCCATCGTCGATGAAACGGCAGATTTGAATGCTGCTGCTGCAAAAATCGTGGCTTCGAAATCATTTGATAATGCCACCAGTTGCTCCTCAGAAAATCACCTAGTGGTGGTTGATGCAGTATTCGATGAGATGATGGCTGCACTCGCTGAAAATCATGCCATATGGGTCGAAGGAGAAAACAGAGACAAGGTCATATCGAATCTGTTTCCCGAAGGCAGATTAAGCTCGACGTTAATCGCAAAAAAAGCGCATGAAATGGCAACTACTTGTGACATTGATACGCCTAATGCTGATAAAGCCAAAGTACTTGTTGTTGAAAATACGGGAATTGGGCCAGATCATCCCTTAACTGGTGAAAAGTTATCTCCAGTACTCGCCTTATATCGTGCTAAAGACTTTGATGATGCAAAAAGAATCACCGATGAAATCATGGCATATATGGGCCGTGGTCATTCGATCAGCATCCACACCAATACACAAGATAGACCCTTAGATTTAGGTTTAAATCTTCCAACTTGCCGCGTGATTGTTAATCAAGCGCATTGTTTTGCCACGGGTGGTAGTTTTGATAACGGTTTGCCCTTCTCTCTTTCTATGGGTTGTGGTACTTGGGGTAATAACAATATGTCTGACAATATGAATTACAAAAATTATATGAATACCACTCGAATTTCACGAGCGATTCCGGTGAATCAGCCTTCATTAGATTCTGTGTTTGGTGATTACTGGAAACAACACAGTATCGATGCCGTGAGTGAATGAACAATAGCTAAACGCTAAAAAGGAGTAAGGAGCAAGCATGCAAAGCGTAAAAGAAATTATCGATCGAGGTGCTAAAAATCATCCTGAACGACTATTCCTATTAGCGACCGAGAGTGGTGGCAAGCAATGCACTTGGGCTGAATTACAGCAGACATCTCAGCAAATCAGTACCCTACTCGATAATGAAGGTATTAAAGAAGGTGAAACCGTTTCATTCATTTTAGATAATGGCTATTGGACGACATTATTGTTACTCGGAGTGATGTACAGTAACCGAGTCATTTTGGCATTGAATGCCTTAAGTGGCTCAGAAGCTTTAGCTTATGTCACCGATCATTCTGATGCCAAATTGATATTTGCAAATAAAAAATATCTTGAAAAATTCGCAGCTGTTTTTAAACAATTACCAAACTCAACTCATATTATTGAAACAGATGAAAACGATGGTTTGAGTGTTTCACTCCCCCATGCAAATATAAATGGCAGTGAACCTAGCGAAGATGATATTGCAATTTTAATGTACACCTCGGGCACCACCGGTAAACCCAAAGGCGTATTATTATCAAACAAAAATGTGATTGCAGGTGGGCGTAATACTGCGGTAGCCCATAATATTGATGAAACCGATATCGCGATGTGCGTTTTGCCGTTGTTTCATATTAACGCGCAAATGGTTTCTGTTATGGGTGCTTTATACAGTGGTGGTCAGCTGGTTGTAGCGCCTAAATTCAGCGCGAGTAAGTTTTGGCATGACATGGCTGAATACAAATGTACATGGTTCAGCATCGTCCCAACAATTATCTCTTATCTGATCGAACATGATGCAGAAGGTGTATCTGATAAGAAAATGTCAGCAATAAAATCAATCGTTAAATTTGGTCGTTCGGCCTCCGCCGCTCTATCTCCCGCAAAGCATAAAGCCTTCGAAGATCGTTTTGGCATACATATTGTAGAAACCATGGGTTTAACCGAAACAGCCGCGCAAATTTTATCAAACCCAATGCCTCCTGCTGAATTTAAATATGGCTCACCAGGTAAAGCTTATGGTAACGAAGCTAAGATTATCAATGACGATGGTAGCGATGCACCAATAAATAAAATTGGTGAGTTAATGATTCGTGGTGATAACGTGATGCAGGGATATTATAAAAATCCAGAAGTAACAGCAGATACTATTACTCAAGATGGTTGGCTTCACACAGGAGATTTAGCCTATGAAGATGAAGATGGTTTTTTCTTTATCACGGGTCGTCTCAAAGAATTGATCATCAAAGGTGGTGAGAACATCGCACCGCGTGAAATCGACGACATTCTCTATGGTCACCCAGCAGTTCTAGAAGCTGCCGCATTTGGTATAGACGATGAACATTATGGCCAAGAAGTCATGGCATCTGTCGCGCTATGCCCCGGAATGGAAGTCAGTTGTGAAGAACTTCAAGATTTATGCATCGAAAAACTTGGCAAATACAAAGCACCTAAAAATATTTCAATAATGGATGAACTCCCTAAAGGACCTTCTGGTAAAATACAGCGTTTAAAACTCAGTGCGTAACTATCAACGCTTTATTTACCATTATGTCTAAAACACCTACACCAGATTTCATCAAACTTGCACAACAAGTTAAACGCCACATTATTCTGCCAGAAAGTAATGATGATCGTATTTTAGAGGCAGCCGTCGAATCCGATCAACAGAATATCGTTGCAATCACTCTGCTTGGTAAAGCAGAAGACGTTATCAAACGATTAAATGAACTCAAGCTTAGCCTGGGAAATATTCAAATCGTTGATCCAAATGATGATGCCAATCCAAAAAATAAAGCATATGCGGAGATTCTTTACGAACGTCGCAAACACAAAGGCATGACACTAGAAGAGGCCGCAAAACTCAGCAAGAACCCTTTATATTATGGTGATTTGATGGTTAAAGCTGGCGATGCCGATGCTTGTGTTGCAGGAGTGATTAATTCTACCGGTAATGTTATTCGTGCCGCTTTACATGTCTTAGGTACTAAATCGAAAACCACACGCCTTTCTAGTTTTTTCATCATGTTGAATGATAAACCTGAGGTTCCTAGTCCCATTGTTTTTGCTGATTGTGCGATTAATATCGATCCTGATGCTGAAATTTTAGCGGATATTGCTGCACAAAGCTCAGAGAATGCTGTGTCATTACTTGGTATAGAACCAAAAGTTGCAATGTTGTCATTCTCAACCAATGCCAGTGCACAACATGCTCAAGTGGATAAAGTGCGTGGTGCTGTTGAAATTCTCAATAAAGAATACCCTGAGCTAAATGTTATTGGTGACGTCCAATTTGATGCGGCATTCTCAAATGATGTACTCAATGTAAAATGGAAAGGCAACGACTTCGATGCACCTGCTAATATCTACGTTTTTCCATCATTAGAAGCGGGGAATATTGGTTATAAAATTGCAGAACGTATTGG
>CALJIH010000190.1 GCA_937974135.1 uncultured Cocleimonas sp.
ATGGTTGCAGGCGGTATGGAGAGCATGAGTAATGCGCCATATTTGTTGCCTAAAGCACGCGCGGGTATGCGCATGGGTCACTCACAAGCAATGGATCATATGTTTCTAGATGGTTTGGAAGATGCCTATGATAAAGGTCGGTTAATGGGTAGTTTTGCAGAAGAATGTGCAGACAAATATAACTTTACCCGTGAAGCTCAAGATGATTTTGCAATTACCTCATTAAAACGCGCGCAGGCTGCAATAACATCTGGCGCTTTCGCTGATGAAATTACGCCAGTTACAGTCAAAACGCGCAAAGGTGAGGTGGTCGTTGATTCTGATGAGCAGCCTCTAAACGCAAACTTTGAAAAAATTCCAACACTTAGACCTGCATTTCGAAAAGACGGTACGGTGACGGCTGCAAACTCAAGTTCAATCTCTGATGGCGCCGCAGCACTAACAATGATGAAGCAAAGTGAGGCAGAGAAAAGAGGCCTAAAACCACTTGCGATCATTCGTGGACATAGCACTTTCGCTCAGGAACCAAAATGGTTTACAACTGCTCCTGTTGATGCAATTAAAGTCCTATTAGATAAGTTAGATTGGTCAGTTTCAGATGTCGATCTTTTTGAGGTAAATGAAGCATTTGCTGTAGTTACAATGTCAGCAATGCACGATTTAAATCTGCCTCATGAAAAAGTGAATATTAATGGTGGGGCTTGTGCACTAGGTCATCCAATTGGTGCTTCTGGTGCCCGTATTATCGTTACGTTGTTGTCTGCATTAAAAAACCAAGGCAAGAAAACGGGTGTAGCTGCTTTATGCATTGGTGGCGGCGAAGCAACTGCGATGGCGTTTGAGTTAGTTTAAAAATCAACTCACAGTAATTGTTTAGATTTAAAGGTAAAACATGATTTTGACAGAAGAACAGTTAATGATTCGTGATATGGCTCATGATTTCGCGCAGAAAAAACTGTTGCCTAACGCAGAGGAATGGGACAAAAACAAAACCTTTCCTGCCGCTGAAATTAAACAAATGGGAGAGCTTGGCTTACTTGGGATGACCATGCCAGAAAAATGGGGTGGCTCAGATGTAGGTTATGTATCTTTTGCTTTAGCCTTGGAAGAAATCGCAGCTGGAGACGGTGCTTGTTCGACTATTTTAAGCGTTCATAATTCTGTAGGTTGCGGTCCTGTTAAGAGCCATGGCAGTGAATATTTGAAAGAAAAATATTTAAAGCCTATGGCAGCAGGTGAGCTGCTCTCATGTTTTTGCCTTACAGAGCCTCATGCGGGTTCTGATGCCTCAGCCTTGAAAACCCGTGCAGTTAAAGAAGGTGATGAATACGTTTTAAATGGTTCAAAGCAATTCATTACATCGGGCAAACATGCGCAAGTAGCAATTGTCTTCGCTGTAACAGATCCTGCAGCAGGTAAACGTGGAATTAGTGCTTTCTTAGTTCCTACTGAAAATCCTGGTTATAAAGTTTCATCATTAGAAGACAAGATGGGACAAAATGCTTCTGATACGGCATCAATCTTTTTCGATGATTGTCGCATCCCAGCTAGTCATCTCATCGGCAAAGAAGGTGAGGGTTATAAAATAGCATTAAGTAATCTAGAAAGTGGTCGCATTGGTATTGCCGCACAATGTGTAGGCATGGCACGTGCAGCTTACGAGGCAGCATTAGATTATGCTAAAGAACGCAAGAGTTTCGACAAAGACCTAATTGAACATCAAGCAGTTAGTTTTCGTTTAGTTGATATGGCAACACAAATAGAAGCATCTCGTTTACTTGTGATGAATGCAGCAGCCTTAATTGATGCAGGTAAACCTGCGTTAAAAGAGGCATGCATGGCAAAATTGTTTGCCTCAGAAGCTGCAGAAAAAGTGTGCTCTGATGCTATTCAAGTACTAGGTGGCTATGGCTATGTTAAAGATTACCCTGTTGAGAGAATATATCGTGATGTGAGAGTGGCTCAAATATATGAAGGTACCAGTGATATTCAAAAAATCATCATTGCAAGACAGATAAATTCGGCATAGATAGAACCTTAAATACCTTTTTATACGAGTACTGTCAGAAACATAAATGGCAGTATTAAAAATTAATTAAAACATACTTATTTAACGTATGTTCATAGAAGTAACTGGAGCTCTGTAAGGAATTATGAGTGTCATTAAAAGCAAAATAAATTCACGCTCTGAAAGCTTTCAATTAAATCAGGAAGCGATGCAATCGGTAGTGTCTGACTTACGAGAAAAAGTCGCTCAGATTGCCTTGGGTGGTAGTGAAAGAGCTCGTGAAAAACATCTAAGTCGAGGCAAACTATTACCGCGTGAACGGATTCGTGTGTTGCTTGATGTGGGTTCGCCTTTTCTTGAGATCTCACAATTTGCTGGATACGAAATGTATGGCAAAGATAAAATTTCAGCAGGCGGTGTGGTTGCAGGTATTGGTCGAGTCAGCGGTCAAGAGTGCATGATAGTTGCGAATGATGCCACTGTAAAAGGGGGGACTTATTATCCGATTACAGTGAAAAAGCATCTACGAGCGCAGGCCATCGCTTTAGAGAATAATCTTCCTTGTATCTATCTAGTAGATTCAGGTGGTGCGCATTTACCTAGTCAGGATGATGTATTCGCAGATCGTGAACATTTTGGTCGAATATTTTTTAATCAGACTAATATGTCTGCCCAAGGAATCCCTCAAATCGCGGTAGTTATGGGTTCATGTACAGCTGGTGGAGCTTATGTGCCCGCGATGTCTGATCAAAGTATTATCGTAAAAAATCAGGGTACTATCTTTTTGGGTGGTCCACCACTGGTCAAAGCGGCAACCGGTGAAGTAGTCAGCGCAGAAGAGTTAGGTGGAGCAGATGTTCACTCAAGAACATCCGGTGTCACAGATCATTATGCAATGAATGATTCTCATGCATTAGGAATGGCGAGAGAAGTGGTAAGCACTTTGAATCGTAAAAAGTCCCCAGATGTGGTTATCAAGAAGTCTGTTGACCCTTTATATCCAATTGAAGATTTATACGGCATTGTCCCTAATGATTTACGCAAGCCATATGACATACGTGAAGTTATTGCAAGATTGGTTGATGGCAGTGAATTTGATGAATTTAAACAGCTTTACGGAACATCTTTGATCTGTGGTTTTGCTCATTTGCATGGCTATCCAGTCGGAATTGTAGCGAATAATGGGATCTTATTTTCCGAATCAGCACTAAAAGGTGCGCACTTCGTAGAACTTTGTTCTCAACGGGGAATTCCGTTGGTGTTTTTACAAAATATCACTGGTTTTATGGTGGGTAAAAAATACGAAGAAGGCGGTATCGCCAAAGATGGAGCAAAAATGGTAACTGCGGTTGCATGTGCCAAAGTGCCCAAGTTTACCGTCGTAGTGGGTGGTAGTTTTGGTGCTGGTAACTACGCAATGTGTGGTCGAGCTTACGGTGGAAGATTTCTCTGGATGTGGCCAAATGCACGTATTTCAGTAATGGGTGGTGAGCAAGCAGCAAGTGTCCTTGCACAGGTTACAAGGGATTCATTAGAGAAACGCGGCAAAGAATGGTCAGTAGAGGAGGAAGAGGCTTTTATGAAGCCGGTGCGTGAACAATATGAAACGCAAGGTCATCCATATTATGCCAGTGCCAGACTATGGGATGATGGCATTATTGATCCAGCTGATACTAGAAAAGTACTAGGGTTAGCTATTTCTGCTTCTTTAAATAAACCCATAGAAAAAACTGAATTCGGCATTTTTAGAATGTAATCGGGAATACAAAATATGTTAGATAGCTCAATTACACTAGATAAAGATTCGCAAGGTGTTGTTACTTTAAGTATCAACCGTCCCGAGATTCACAATGCTTTCGATGATGTTTTAATTGCAGAGTTAATTTCAGCGTTAAACAAAGTGGAAGAAGATTCAGAAGCACGCGTGCTAATTTTGAAATCCGAAGGTAAGAGTTTTTCTGCAGGTGCTGATTTACGCTGGATGCGTAGAATGGCAGCTTATCAAGCTGAAGAAAATAAAGCTGATGCGATGGAACTTGCAATCTTAATGAAAAAACTAAACAGCCTAAACATACCGACTA
>CALJIH010000191.1 GCA_937974135.1 uncultured Cocleimonas sp.
ACACGATGACCGAATCCCATCAGACGATAACGATCGTTTTTATCTTTCGCACGATCAATATAAAAAGGCACATCATTGTCTGATTCGACAATATCTACCAACATTTTTATCACAGCTTCATTCGCCCCACCGTGCGCTGGCCCCCACAATGAGGCAATACCAGCAGAGACCGCAGCAAATGGATTAGCCTCAGAACTACCTGCTAATCTAACGGTTGACGTAGATGCATTTTGCTCGTGATCCGCATGTAATATCATAATTAAATCTAAAGCCTTAACCATGAATGGATCAGGCACATATTCTTCAGTCGGAAGACTAAACATCATATGCAAAAAGTTTTCTGCAAAACCTAGCGTATTATCTGGGTAAGTCGCAGGTAAACCATTCGCGTAGCGATAACTCCATGCAGCAATCGTTGGCATTTTAGCGATGATACGATGCACCGCTTTAAGTCGATCATCCTCGTTATGGATGTTCATATGTTTATGGTAGAAAGAGGATAATGCACCAACTACACCGACCATAATCGACATTGGGTGAGCATCACGACGGAAACCATCATAAAAACGTTTTAGTGCCTCATGTAAGGCGGTGTGATTCATAATCGTACGATGAAATAAATCACTTTGTTCTGCGTTAGGTAATTCGCCATGTAGCAGTAAGTAACACGTTTCTAAGAAGTTACTTTTTTCAGCAAGTTGCTCAATGGGATACCCTGCATATTGCAAAATACCTTCTTCACCATCGAGAAAAGTAATACTACTGCGACAACTCGCTGTAGAGACAAAACCAGGGTCAAACGTAAAATAGCCTAATTGTGAATAAAGACTTCGTACATCAATAGTTGGAATGCCATTCGTAGGTCGTAAAATCGGTAGCTCGATAGATTTTCCCGTTGAATTATCCGTTAATGTCACTGTTTCTTTACTTTCACTCATAATCTATATACGTCTCATATTATTTTTCGGACGGGATACTTTAACAGAAATAACATTTCACTTCTCATGAAGCTTATATGACAGCTATGATGTATTTTAATACTTGAACCGTTAGAATCTTATTATGGAGATTAAGAAAAATCCTTTTTGGGAAACAAAAACGCTCACTGAGATGAACCGTAATGAGTGGGAAAGTCTCTGCGATCACTGCGGTAAGTGCTGTTTGTTGAAACTACAAGATGATGAAGCAGATAACGACGAGATGGATTCTGTCTACTATACGAATGTTGTTTGTAACCTCTTTGATACAAACGATGGGCACTGCACTGATTACTGGAACCGTGAAGAACTTGTGCCAACTTGTATTCGTTTAACCCAAGATAATTTAGCGGATTTAGAATGGATGCCCCCAAGTTGCAGTTATCGACGCATTATGGAAGGTCGAGGATTACCTAAATGGCATCATTTAATTACGGGAGATAAAAAAACGATTCATGAAATGAATAAATCTGTTTTAGGTCGTGTGGTTTTTGAAAACGAGGTGAATGAACAAGATTTAGAGGAGCATATCGTCACATGGCCACTGAAATAACAAGTGTGCGCTTAGACAAATGGCTTTGGGCTGCGCGTTTTTTTAAATCACGAAAAGATGCTGTCGAAGCCATTACTGGCGGTAAAGTTCATCTGAATGGAGCGCGCATAAAACCGTCACGCAATGTGCAGATTAATGACCGCTTAAAAATCACTCGAAATAACGAAAAATACGTTATCACCGTAGAAGGCCTAAACAACAAACGTCGCCCTGCAAAAGAAGCTCAGTTACTTTACAAAGAAGATCAAGAAAGCATCGAAGCGCGTGAAAGTGAGCGCGAAATAAGACGTATCAATAATGCTAGTGTCGCTATGCCTTCAAAGAGACCCAATAAAAAACAAAGGCGTCAAATAGATAAATTTAAAAGAAATTAATTGGGTTAACTCGCAAAGCAAATAAAAAATATCAATCCATCTGAAAGAATTTGATTTTTCTTCTAAAAAAAAGTATCAATACACCTGCACAGTTAAAACTCAGGCTAATAATAAAAAATGACTGACAAAAAAGTAAAATTGTCTCTTTTAACCACCAACAGAGCTGGAATTCTCTCCTCAATAATGATGCGAGGATCTAACGTTGGATTAATGTACCAAAATCATCATTTAGAAAAACTAGATGAGCAACAGTCTCGTATGAAAATTACTTTTGAGGGACGCTTAAATTGCTCTCAAGAAGATCTGATTGAATCAATCGAATCGCACTCTGATATCAATGCCATCGAAAATATTTCATTTGGTAAATCTAAAAATATCAACTCAAGCACATCTCTGAATTCTGGTAGTCGCTTTACTATTCTTCGCGCGGGATATGTAATTACTCCAGAAGCATTAAAAATTGCGGAAGATAAACTAGCTGAATCTTTAGGGCCATCAACAGCGCTTAAATTAGTACAAGAAGCTGAACTAAAAACGAAACATATTGGTGATCTTTATATTTCATTATCTAAATATTTAAGAGGTCAAGCTCAGAAAGATTTATTGGCGCTAGTCAGCGATTTACCCACTAATTAAAATAGCCCGTAGTTACAATCTATAAAACGTATCTTCAACAAACACTCCGTTATTTTTATCTAAAGAAATCCAATTTAGTTTAACAGTAGTTATACAACAGAAAATAACACCACTAAATTCTTTATACAGTAGTTATACGAAAGAAAAATATTACTAACGGTTTATTTGATTAAAAATCAATATCTTAGAATACTCATAAAGCAAATTTCATTGCCTACGTTATCTTACTTTAATTGAACACAAAAAATTTTAAATGTAAAATTTAACCATAATATTAATGTGGTTTTTAAAGCAATAATTACAACAATAAAATAATTTACAAAATTTCTTGTTAACCAATTTCTTTAACAAGACCACTTGAACGAAAACAAAAAATATAATTAACAAAGCTTTCGGGGTAAAGAAGTTGAAAATTAATAATCTTAAAAACTTGTCAGTCTGTATGACAATACTTTGTCTTTTCTTTGTAGCTAATTCAGCTAAAGCTGCTGGATATGAGCCATTGAAAATTTTAGAAAAGCCAACAGATCTTAATCCAGCAAAAATTAAACTAGGCAGAAAACTGTATTTTGATAAGCGCTTATCAAAAGATAACTCTATCTCTTGTGCAAGTTGTCATGATTTAAAAAAGGGTGGATCTGATGGAAAAGTCGTATCTACTGGAATCGGTGGCAAGCAAGGAAGTATTAATTCTCCGACAGTTTACAACTCAGGACTATTGTTTCGACAGTTTTGGGATGGCAGATCTGAACATCTAATAGATCAAGCTGATGGTCCGGTACAAAACCCTGTTGAAATGGGTTCTTTATGGCCACAAGTGATTGCCAAACTTTCTAAAGATAGTTCATACAAAAAAGTGTTTAAAGCTATTTATAATGATGATATCAATCGAAAAAATATCAAAAATGCGATTGTAGAATTTGAAAAATCACTGGTTACGATTGATTCTCCATTTGATAGATTCTTAAAAGGAGACAAAACAGCTATTGATGAAAAGGCGAAAAATGGTTACAGACTTTTCAAGCATTATGGCTGTGCTTCGTGTCATCAAGGTGCCGCAGTAGGAGGTAATATGTTCCAAGTTTTTGGAGTATTAAATGATTACTTCAGAAAACGTGGAAACATCACAGAAGCTGACAGAGGTCGATTCAATTTGACCGGAAATAAAACCGACATGCATAAATTTAAAGTCCCATCGTTAAGATTAGTCGCTCTAACTCCTCCGTATCTTCACGATGGTAATGCAAAAACATTAAGAGAAGCTGTAGATATAATGTTTGAGTATCAGATTGGTCGTAAAGCTCCCGATGCAGATAAAGATGACATCGTTCACTTCCTAAAAACTCTTGCCGGAAAACACAAAGAACTAAATAACTAATTATAAATCCAAAAAAATAAGAGATATCAAATGCGCTTACAAAAAAGTATAAACCCGAAAATAGCTTTAGTGGCTTTATTACTCATCTTTTCATTAGGTGTCCTTGCTACGGCTTTACACTCAATTAGAATAGAAAATAAACACTCTAGTCTTTTTAGTTCTCATATATACGATTTAAATCTTTTATCCCAATTTAATTCAAAATGGGTAGCTGCTCTCGAAAAAACAAAAGGTCTTTCGTTAATTGATTTTGATGAGATTGCCCAATATACAAAAGAGATTCGAGCAAAAATTGCTGATCTTGATAATTCAGGACTCCTCAACGAAGATTTAGTTGGAAAAGAAACTACTGAAGAATATCAATATTTCAAAAATATGTTTGAAGTAAAATACGAAGCTATACAAAGATACAAATCTGAAAAAGCAGTATTGAGAAATTCAGCAAATTATCTTGAAAATTCAGCTAACGAAGCAATAGCTAACATCAAAAACTCTAAAATTAAAGAAGATATAAAGCATACAACCTCTTCACTTTTAAATTATTTATTACTTAATATTAGCTATTGGGAAGAGAAAAGTAAGGCGCATTTTCCCAACTTAGAGTCAAATGCTATTAGAAATGAAAGTAAAGCAGGTAAAGAAAAACTTGCAACTTACTCTAAACACGCAAATATAATCCTTGAATACAGCCCGCGAGTTATAGACATGCTTGAAACAGCAAAGGAAGTGGATATATATAATTTGACTAAAAATATTTCAAATACTTATCTAGCTCGCCAAGCAAATAGTAGTGAAATAGTTAGCTATTGGAAAAATATATTGATAGGAGCAGGTATAGCTTCTGCTTTAGCACTTTTTTGGTTATTAAAATTGATATTCAGTAGACCAAAGCGTGTTTTAGTCTCGCAACGCGCGGCTTAATTTAGCAAAAAATTTAATAAAAATAATATCTCAATATATCTGAAGGTTTTAGTTATAACCTTCAGATATAGATATAAGTTTTTTTGTCATTCAGAATCTTTCTTCTTCATATCTTCAATTCTATTTGGCATACCCCTACCATTATTCCACCAACGATTAGGGTTATCGTTATGCGGATTATAAGCTGCTCTACTCACCCAATCTTCTCTAAGAAAAATTACGGGTTCTTCGTATTGATGAACATAATGTACCGCATCCATGACTTTTTCTAATATGGATGAATCTCTTTCAATAGATATTTTCAGTTCAACCATCGGATACGTTTCTACCTGACCTGCTGAATAATCGACAACATGGTTTGCAGTAGTTGAATTTTCTTGAGGCTGAGACGTTTCCATACCTTCAGCTGATACACTTGCATTGCGCTGATATCGACCATAACTCAAAGGATGCACTTCCATAACAGCATCTAGAATTTTATCCACATCTTCAAGAGGTGTTTGGATCTCTAATGTCCATACGGCAACAAAACGACCAGATTTGGCTTTATAGTTTTTCAAAGTACTATTTAAATCATTATCCATCGTTTTTTGCCTGAATTTTGTCACAAATATAATTTCCTATAGGAATTGCTGAGGTTGCCGCTGGGGAAGGTGCATTACAAACGTGTAAGCTTCGTGGGCTTTCTGCAAATAGAAAATCGTGGACTAAAGTGCCATCTTGCATAACCGCCTGAGCACGCACACCAGCAGGATATTCATGTAAATCTTCGAGCTTTAATTTAGGACAGTACTTTTGAACTTGTTTCAAATATCCCGGTTTGTACCATGAATTTTTTGTTTCAATTAACCCTGTTTTCCAGTTGTTTTTTATCACTTTCCAAAAACCTTTGAAGCGAAACATCTCCCACATATCCCTCATATTGATATTAACCTTAGCGTAACCTTCACGTTTCCAACCTTGAACGGCATTTGGGCCAATGGTTAC
The DNA here is from genome assembly GCA_937974135.1 of uncultured Cocleimonas sp. Lineage (GTDB taxonomy): Bacteria > Pseudomonadota > Gammaproteobacteria > Thiotrichales > Thiotrichaceae > Cocleimonas. The sequence continues at coordinate 5,827 of CALJIH010000191.1, forward strand.
TGTTCCATTAATCATTCTGGTTAAATGGACACCTAAAAAAGGAAGGTTAGGATCTGGAACAGGATAGATTAGATGATTAACTATATTGTGATATTTAGTCGGTAACTGATAGTACTCTCCGCGAAAGGGGATGATTTGAAAATCAATATTGATATTCATCATGTTAGCGATCCGATCAGCCATCAAACCCGAACATGACACTAAAAACTTAGTGTTTATACTGTGCTTTCGCCCATTAACATCAATCTTCAATTCAATCTGGTCGTTGAACTCCTGAATATCATAAACTGTTGCGTTTAATTTTATAAACCCACCGAGCACTTCAAAACAATTTGCCATTTGCATGGCGACTTGTTGATAGTTAACAATGCCTGTTTTTTTAACGAACATTGCTGCAACACCGGCAATATCTGGTTCTTTTTCTTTTAAAGAATCTTGATCTAACCACTCAACTTCGATGTTATTGGTATGACAACG
>CALJIH010000192.1 GCA_937974135.1 uncultured Cocleimonas sp.
TCGAGCAATTTTTTACCATCAGCAATGACTATCTTCGCATAGCATTACAAAGTTTTGCTTTTGCCGCATTAGCAGGAGCTGTGATTAATCTTATTCCTCTAGGTATTGTCACCAAAGATGGGAGTACGCCAAATGATGGTATGGGAATTCTACTGTGCTTGTTTTCATCAGGAATGGACTATGAAATTTGGATAAAAGAAGACCAGAATATTGATAGTAATAACTCTGAATTTTAAATATCTAGAATGTAGTTTAGATTTGTAAGCGTTTAAAACCAACTAAAAGTAGGGGGGTGTCTTTTTTGTTTCGTATTTATGTCATTTTGCGCTTGCAAAAACTATTATCTATAGCCCAAGCGTTAAAAAACTGTTCGGCTATTCGCCCCGATCGACTCCCTCTTTCACTAGCAAAACGTGCAGCCAGAACATGTAAGTGCTTTCTATCCTCTATTTCTTCTTCTGCAAATAACATATCCACAATAGAAAGGTATTCGTCCTGAGTTAAAGGGTAAAAAGATAGTGACATTCCAAAGCGGTCAACTAAAGACATTTTTTCTTGCACCGTGTCAGCCGCGTGAATTTCTCCATTTAGGCTGGATTCTTCGTTGTCTTTCATCTTTTCTGGCATCAAATGACGACGATTTGATGTAGCAATAATCAATACATTTTCAGGAGGTTTTTCAATTGAACCTTGCAGAGTACTCTTTAATTCTTTGTAGGTGGTTTCGCCTTCTTCAAATGAAAGATCGTCACAAAAAATAATAAAGCGATAATCAAGATCACGAATTTCATCTGTTATCTCAACCAACCAACGCAAATCATCTTTTGGGATTTCTATCACACGTAACCTACGTTGATGGTATTCATTAAGAGCGGCTTTAACTAATGATGATTTTCCTGTACCACGCGCACCCCAAAGTAGAATATGGTTAGTGGGTTTGCCCACTATAAAATTTTCAATATTCCCAACAAATGCTTTTTTTTGCCTATCGATACAGAGCAATTTATCCATTTCTATGAGATCAACATCTTTTATCGCCTTTAATTTTTCTTGTCGAGTACGCCAGCTGGCAGCGATGGTTTTATCCCAATCTATAGATTTCATTATTATCTCATTATGAATATGCGCACTATTATAGTGCATTAATACTAATTAATTGCAATTATGGTGCATAATTGCAGGATGTGCTTCAACTCATTGTTATAGTTTAACTAAAAATACTCTAATTATCCTCAGCTTATAGTACTTAAATAGAATCATTATTTGCTCTATTTTTTGGCACAGTATTTGCTGTGTAACAATAGAATATTTATATTAAGTTATTTTAGTAATGAAATAATTACTTAGGAGAATAAAATGAGTGGTAGTGATTCGCGTGCACAAGCAGTATTTCAGGTCACCAACAGTGAGCCAATGTCAGTAAAAAAACCAAAGTCTTTAGACAAGCTTTGGGCAACCGATGTTTTTACCTTAGTAAAAATGGAAGAAGCGTTATCTAAAAATGCGTTTAAAGCAGTAAAGAAAACGGTTGAAACAGGTGGTGCTTTAGATGCAGGTACAGCTGATATTGTAGCTGCGGCTATGAAAGATTGGGCAATGTCCAAAGGTGCAAATTACTTCTCTCACATCTTCTACCCAATGACGGGTGCTTCGGCAGAAAAACATGATGGCTTCATCATTTCTGATGCTAGCGGTAAAGCGATTACTGAATTCACAGGTAGTCTGCTAATCAAAGGTGAGCCAGATGGATCATCATTCCCTAACGGAAGTATTCGTGTAACAAATGCTGCACGTGGTTACACAGCTTGGGATCCAACCAGTCCTGCATACATTATGCAAACTGATAATGGTGCTACTTTATGCATTCCGTGTATCTTCATCTCATGGTCTGGTGAATCACTAGACAAGAAAGTTCCACTGTTACGTTCTAACTCAGCAATGAATGATGCTGCACAGAAAGTACTGAGTTTAATGGGCGAAGAAGAAATTGGCACTTTGAACTCAAGTTGTGGTGCAGAGCAAGAATATTTCTTGGTTGACTCAAACTTCGCTAACCTTCGTCCTGATTTGTTATTAGCCGGCCGTACTTTATTTGGCGCTCCTCCTGCAAAAGGACAAGAGTTTGACGATCACTATTTTGGTGCAATTCCTCCACGCGTACAGGTGTTCATGCAGGATGTTGAAAACCAATTATATCGTTTAGGCATTCCTGCAAAAACACGTCATAACGAAGTAGCTCCAGGGCAGTTTGAAATTGCGCCTTACTACGAAGCTGCAAACGTAGCGGCCGATCACCAACAGTTAATGATGACAGTGCTTAAGAATACAGCGAAGAAACATGGATTCATTTGCTTACTTCACGAAAAGCCATTTGCTGGCATTAATGGATCAGGTAAACACGTAAACTGGTCAGTAGGTAACTCGACGCAAGGTAACTTGCTTGATCCAGGTACGACTCCTCACTCGAATTTAAATTTCCTACTTTTCTGTGGTGCTGTAATTCGTGGTGTTAATTTATTTGGGCCATTATTGCGTGCGGTTATTGCAACAGCGGGTAATGATCATCGTTTAGGTGCAAACGAAGCACCTCCGGCTATTCTTTCTGTTTACTTAGGCTCACAGATCGA
>CALJIH010000193.1 GCA_937974135.1 uncultured Cocleimonas sp.
CGTCACGAATTAAGCTTATTGTATAAGCACTATAAAGATTCACCAGATGCTTGGAATACCAAGCGCAATTGGCAAGCTGATGAAGTATCACCCTTTGAAAAAATGCGCATTCTTGATCCAAAACCACTCCCGATTAAAACCAAATTAATGCAGCAACGTTTTGCCGAGCGTTTCCCACAGATTGGTGAGCCAAAAATTCTCAATGATTGGGCAGGCATGATTGATGCGATGCCAGATATGGTGCCAATTGTAGATCGTGTGCCACAGCTTGAAGGTTTAATAGTAATGACAGGATTCAGTGGTCATGGTTTTGGTATTGGTCCTGCGTTTGGCAAAATAATCGCACAAATGGCTTGTGGGGAAAAGAGTGAACATGATCTGAGACGTTTTCGTTTTAATCGTTTTACTGATGGTAGCCGATTAAATATTGGGCCAAGTATCTAATATCTTCTATGTTAAAGGCAATAAAATCCAAACACTTTCAGTAACCGGATATTTACCTTTTAAACCATCTTCACTGTCATTACTTTCAACACAATCTAGCGAGTAATGCTTAGCATAATGCTCGTTTAATTCGACAGGATTTAAGGAGAAAGGTGGGCCATTCATGATGCTTTGATCGTACTCAAGACAAATCACTAATTGCTGCGTATTGTTAGTAATTTTGATTAGATGTTCACTATATCTTTTTCTCATTTCTGAAGGCAGCGCGATCAGTGAGGCGCGATCGTAAACGGCATCAATCTCGCCTAACATTTCATGCGTTAATTCGAAAAAATCACCGACATAGATTTGAATATTGTCTGCTTGATAGAGAGTTAAATTTCCGACCTGTGAAATTTCTGGACTTATATTAAGCGCTTCAAAAAGCGCTTGAATGGCAACTTCACTTAATTCATTTCCTACGACTTGAAAATCTTGTTCTAAAAGATACGCAATATCTAATGTTTTTCCACACAAGGGTAGAAAGATTTTTGCATTTTTGGAAAGCTGGAGTTTATCTAGGGTATTTATAAGTAATGGATTAGGTTTATCCAAATGAAACCCGATCTGGTTTATTTTCCATTTTTCGTGCCAAAAATTTGCTTCCATTAAATAATCTCCTTTAAAGCAATTATCGGGTGTTCTGTACTGAAAAACTATCTTAATATGATTGAGCTTTAGATATTTTTTAATTTTTGTTTTATGAAACAACAACTAAAACCGTTTAAAAGTAGGGGGGTGTCTTTTTTATCTTGTTAAGCAGTTATTGAGTGTTATATAGATTAGAATCACCAATCATTTCAAACTTAAAGAATAATCAGAATAACATCATGAGAAACTTCCTTTTCTACGTCAGTCTTGTTTTTATCTGGGGAACGTCGTGGATAGCGATTAAATTTCAAACAGGTGAAATTCCGGTCGAGAATTCTGGCTTCTACCGGCATTTTAGCTCAGCTATTTTGATGTTTGTGTTTTTGATTTTAAGTAAGCGTTTGCGACGTCTACGACCGATTGATCATATATTTTGTATGTTACAAGGCGCCTGTTTATTCGGTTTTAACTTCTATTTTTTCTATATCGCGACAGATTTAAATATCGAGACAGGATTGTTATCTGTGATATTTTCGATGGCAACTATTTTCAATATGGTGAATAACCGATTTTGGTATAAGGTTGTTCCAAGTCGGAATACTATTATTGGCGCTATAATTGGCGTTACGGGTATTTCTCTGTTGTTTTATCCTGATTTAGTCAGCACATTGACTAACCATTCTGATACGCGTTTTTATGGAGTTTTACTAGCTGTTGCGGGTACCTATTTATTCTCAACGGGTAATATGATTTCAGTGCGCCACAATAAACATCAACTACCCCTTTTAACCACCACTGCCTGGGCCATGTTTTATGGTTCGATGGTGATGTTGGCGCTGAGTGTAGTCTTTGTCGGAAGCTTTAGTTTTGATCCAAGTTCAGAATATGTGTTGTCATTAGCGTATCTGGTTGTGTTCGCAAGCGTAATAGCCTTTGCGGCTTACCTGAGTTTGATCAATAGTATTGGTGCGAATAAAACCGCCTATGCAACGGTGTTGTTCCCCATTGTGGCCTTGAGTATTTCTACTGTATTAGAAGGCTATGTATTTACGCCACTAGCGATAGTGGGTTTGTTGTTAGCGATTATTGGCAATATCATTGTGTTTTATAAACCTAAAATCACGACAAAATAGAGGATGAATATGTTAGCGTTGAGACCAAGCTGTGAAAATTGCAATAAACTTCTACCGCCTGATTCAAAGCAAGCCATGATCTGTACTTACGAGTGCACGTTTTGTAGAGACTGCGTTGAAAATGTACTGATGGGTGTTTGTCCAAACTGTGGTGGTAATTTTGTGAGTCGACCGATTCGTCCTGCAAAAATGTTGATCAAGCATCCTGCGAGCACTGATGTCGTGTTTAAACCTGTTAATAAATAGGGAAAAGACACCCCCGTACTTTTTGGCGTTTTAAGGATAACTATGCCTTCAATAAAAAATTCAAATTCAATTACCTTTAGTCCAGAAGAAAAAGAGCGATTGATACCCAAGATAAAGATGTATGTAAAAGAAGAGTTAGATCAAGATATCGGAAACTTTGACGCAGAATTTTTACTGGATTTTTTCTCTGAAGAGATAGGGGTATATTTTTATAATCGAGGCATTCGTGATTCTTTGGATATGTTGGATAACCGTATGGAAGAGTTGAAAGAGTCGATTTATGTGTTAGAAAAACCTATTAAATAATCTTTTCATTGTAACGGACTTTTATTGCTGAAGGCGTGTTTAAAGAATAGAAATTAAACCAACAATAGGATTTTATAATGAAAAACACATTGCTCTCTTTGGTCTCGGTTTTAATCGTTAGTTTTGCAAATGTATCTTTTGCTGCGGATCTGGCAGCAGGAAAAGATAAAACCGCAAGCTGTGCAGGTTGCCATGGAACAGAAGGAATTAGTGAAACAGGGTTGTTTCCTAATTTAGCCGGACAGCACGCAGAATATTTAGAAAGTGCACTAAAACAATACCGCGATGGTGATCGTGAAAATGAAATGATGACACCAATGGCGAAAGGTTTAAGCAATGAGGATATTGCTAATATTGCTGCCTATTATGCCAGTCTAAAAGGAAAGTAAAATGAAACATAAGAGCACTCATAAAATAATTAAAAGCGCAGAGTTTTCTGCTGACAAAGCTTGGGGTGCTCTCGATATTGCCAATATGAATGGCATAACCACGAGGCTACATTGGACAAATGAGCCATATCATTGGCACGTCAATGATGGTGAAGAAGTATTTGCTGTACTTGATGGGGTCGTTGACATGCATTACAAACAAAACAGCAAAACGCTTATTGAAAAATTATTCACAGGCGATGTTTTTTATGCAGGTGTCGGCACAGAACACGTTGCTCATCCTATTGGTGAAGCGCGAATATTGGTTATTGAATCTGAAGGAAGTGAATGATTTTTAAGGTGTGATCCTGTATGTTTCGTGACAACTAAACGCAACAGGTTAATACAATGTTCTCAGGTTTTTTTCGCGGAATAAGTTATGTTTTTCAAGGATTTTCACTAATCACTCAAAAAGGTATTCGTCCTTTTGTGCTGATTCCTTTGTTGGTGAATATTGGTGTATTTTCATTCGCAATTTGGTTGGCTAAGTCTCAATTTGATCAACTTATGACAAAGATGTTAGCTTGGTTGCCTAGCTGGTTATCTTGGGTCGAATGGATACTCTGGCCGATTTTCGCTGTTTTAATTTTGATTGCTGTTTTTTATAGTTTTACGATTATTGCAAATCTCATTGCATCCCCATTTAATGCTTTACTTGCAGAACGTGTAGAACAAAAGCTCAGCGGTCAGACGATAGCTGAGGAAAATGGTATCAAAGCAGTTTTAAAGAACTCTGGTAAAGCTATAAGCAGTGAAGTAAGCAAGGTGATGTATTCACTTAAATGGCTTCCGATCCTGTTGATAATAACCGTCATTCCAGGCTTAAATATTATCGCTCCCTTTACTTGGGCAATTTATGGCGCGTGGATGCTGTCTTTGCAGTACACAGACTTCGCTATGGGTAATCATCAGCTTTTTGTCAAAGATGAATTACCGCTATTACGTAAGAACCGTGCAGTTGCCTTAGGTTTTGGTGGAATTTTAACCATTTTAATGATGATTCCGGTGGTTAATTTTTTCGTTATGCCAGTGGGTGTTGCTGGAGGTGCTGCTTTCTGGGTAGATAAGCTCTCCAAAAGTCGCTAAATGTCTTTAAATTCTTCAAATTAATAAATTGAAACCTTTTGTGATAAAATCGTACTAAGTAGTACACATATAATAATTTGTTTTAAATTTCTCATCATCAAAGGAAGGAACCATGAGCTTTAATTTAATCGATTTAGTAAAAGACCAACTGAGTGACCAAGTTATGGGTCAACTTGGCAATGTTCTTGGCGGTACTGCAGAACAAAACGAATCTGCAATCAGTAGTGCAATACCTGGTTTATTGAGCGGCCTTACTAATTTAGGTGCAACAGACAATGGCGCAGGCTCTTTATTCAATGCGATAAATGATCAAGACGATAGTATTTTGGATAATCTTGGTGACATGCTAGGTGGAAGTAATCAAAGCAGCATGATGGGTATGGGTACAAAAGTACTCGGTTCGCTGTTAGGTGGAGGTGGATTAGGTAGCCTAGTAAATGCTGTTTCTGGGTTTAGTGGCGCGGGTAGAAGCAACACGGGTTCTTTAATGGGACTACTAGCACCGATTATTTTTGGTGTAGTAAAACGCAAACTTCTGGGCGGCGGCGGTAGTGGTTTTGACGTTGGCAGCCTAATGAATATGTTTAATAGCCAAAAAGATAATGTGCAAGCAGCAATGCCATCAGGATTTGCTGATTCTTTGAAATCATCGGGTTTTGACAAAATTGATTTTTCTTTAGGTGACAATCTGTCTGATGCTGCTGATAGTGTTAAAGACACGGTATCAAATGCAGCCGATAACGTTGTAGATAGAACCCAAGAAGCCGCTAGTGAAGGAAAATCTTTGCTTGGTAAATTATTACCTTTAGCACTGTTAATTGGTGCAGCTTTAATCGCCTACAACTTGTTCTTTAAAGGTGGAGCGCAGGAAGAAGCGACTAGTTCATCAACTACAACCCAATTTGAAAGTTTAGATGCTGCTGGGATTGGCAATGAATTAAAAAATACTATGGGTTCACTTTCTTCCACATTTGGTGGTATTACTGATGTTGATTCGGCAAAAGCGGCACTGCCTAATATCACGTCTGCTACTGAAAACTTAGGTGGATTGGCTGCCGTTATGGATAAGCTTCCAGAAGCTGCAAGAGGGCCGATTAAAGCAGTTGTTGCAGGTGGCTTGCCGCAATTACAAGAATTGATGAATAAGATTAGCGCTATTCCAGGAGTTGGTCCAATCGTCAAACCTGTGATCGATGGTTTGACTGAAAAGTTGGCAATGTTTAACTAAATTCGAGTTAAAGCTTAAAATAAAAAACCCGCTTGAAGCGGGTTTTTTATTATATGTAATGGATAAAAGTTTTAAAGCTCAACACTGTGATAAACGTTTTGCACATCGTCATTATCATCCAGCAATTCAAGTAATTTCTCAAACTGTTCGAGGTCTTCACCACTTAATGTCATTGGGTTTTGTGCCAAGTATTGAATTTCATCAACCTCGAATTCGAAGTCTTTACCGAGTAAATCCCACAGTGCTTGTTTGGCTTTGCCGTACTCAGTATTGGGTGTGAATACCGAAATCATTCCGTCTTCATCTTCAATATCACTTACGTCAACGTCTGCTTCCATCAGCGCATCTAATACTGATTCTTCATCGCTACCTTTAAATACAAAAATCGCGGCATGATCGAATAAATGATTAACCGTACCTGGCGTGCCTAATTTACATTTTGATTTGGTAAAACATAAACGTACATCACCAAAGGTGCGATTTGGGTTGTCTGTTAAGCATTCTACTAAAACCATGCTACCGGCAGGACCGAAACCTTCATACAACGCTGGTGCAAAGTCTTCGCCGCCAACACCTTGAGATTTTTCGATGGCTTTGTCAATAACATGTGTGGGTACTTGATCCTTTTTGGCGCGATCAATCAGTCCACGTAAACTCAAATTGCCATCTGGATCAGGGCCACCCGCTTTGGCACAAACGTATATTTCACGTCCATAGCGGCTGTAAACTTTCGCCTTCATATCTGACGTTTTAGCCATTGAATCTTTACGGTTTTGGTATGCGCGACCCATAGTATCTCTCGCTTATTTTCTAAGACTATAAAAACCGCAAATCTTACAGATTTGTTGATCTATTTGGAAGGTGATGTTTGTTAAAACGTTATATAAAACCCATAGCTGCGCATAAATTCTATTTAAGCTTTTAAAAAACAAACGCTTAATATCATTCAAAAGTGGGTGCCTCTTTAGATTCCCTAGGAATAAAAGAGGTATTAGATCAATTTCCGCAAGGAAATATCGGGGAAGGTCTTAGCATCGTAAATGATTTAAAAAACTCAACTTATCCGTGAATATAATGTTCCATTTGTTCGATGATTTCTTCTTGTTCTGCCATAACTTGTTTAATGCAGTCACCCACAGAGATCACGCCAATTAATTTGCCGTCTTCAACTGCAGGAAAATAACGAATATCCTCATCAATCATTATTTGCATGGTGTCATTGACGGTATGTTTGGGGTTGATGGTACGCACATTTTTAGTCATAACTTCACTCACTTTGGTGGTGCGTTTATCTTTTTCTGGCAATAAAACTCTACTGATGTAATCACCTTCTGTGAAGATACCTTGTAGCCCTTCGTCTTCGTCATCAACAATAAGCATCACACCAAACCCTTTTTCATCCATCAGTTTCAATGCTTCCATTGCATTGGTATCAGAAGTAATTGTGAAAACGCCATTGCCCTTAGTACTTAGTATTTGTTTGACTGTGCTCATTTCATCATCCTTTATAAATTGATAGATATTTAACTTAAAATAATTATTATTTTTTAAAGATAGTATAAAACTTAGATTTTTCCAATGTGATTATATTAATCATTTTAAGAAACAAGATAAAGTTCACAGAATCAGTACAAGTAAGGGGTTCTTCGACGAACTCAACAAGACTGTCTTTTCAACTATCTAATTACCTAAAATTCACTATAATTCAGCTTTTTTTATAACATTCACTTTTCGTATATCACGTGCGTATTTTTTTGGCTCCAATGGAAGGCGTTGTCGATCATGAAATGCGTGATGTATTGACGCGCGTAGGTGGTTATGATCGTTGTGTCACTGAATTCGTGCGGGTTACCGATCAATTATTACCAGAAAGAGTATTCATCCGTTTTGCACCGGAATTAGAGCAGGGTGGTCGTACCTCAGCAGGCACCCCAGTTTATTTGCAACTATTGGGAAGCGATCCCAAAATAATGGCGATGAATGCAGTTCAGGCACAAAATTTATCACCCTTAGGTATAGATTTGAATTTTGGTTGTCCATCGAAAACAGTGAATCGTAGCGATGGAGGATCAGCATTATTGCGTGAACCAGAGCGAGTTTATAATATCGTGGCAGCAGTGCGTGATGCAGTTGATCCGAGTATTCCAGTGACCGCTAAAATCCGCTTGGGTTTTAGTAATCACGATGCACTCGATGAGATTACTGATAATGTTTTTAGAGCCAATGCGGATGAACTATGTATACATGCGCGTACCCGTGAAGATCGTTACACACCTCCTGCATATTGGTCGGCGGTGAAAAAGGTATCTGCAAAAGCTCCCATCCCTGTGATTATTAATGGCGAGATTTGGAATATTGCGGACGCAAAAAAAGCGCAACTAGACAGTGGTTGTGAGGATATTATGTTAGGTCGAAGTGCCTTAACATCACCTGATATTGCAGCAAAAATTAAATCAGAGCTAACGGGTGGTGACTATACAGCTATGAGTTGGTGGAGTGCATTAGAAATGATGGTTGCTTACTTGCAAAGTAGTAAAAATCAACACCCAATGTTTGTCAGTAATCGCTGTAAACAATGGTTGGTATTTCTACAGCGTCATTATCCCGATGCGAAAGTGTTATTCCAACAGATTAAACGTATGAAAGCTGCTGATGAGGTGTTCGCTGAGATTAAGCAGTATCAGCACGAAGCTCGGATTTAGGTTCTCCTTTTAATAGGAAGTTATAACGAATCAATCCAATCACACTTATTACGATCCAAAATACTTGAATTAATGCCGATGCTAAATTGAAATTGTGGATTAAGCTTATCAAGACACAACTAGCCGCGATAAAATTCATCAGGATATAGCAATTATGCGTACCGTGAATCTTTCCCGTGAGTAATAAAAAATAAGACAGCATATAAAATACAAAGCCGAATACACCGATTGTTTCTGTAATATTTGTAAGCGTGAATTCCATTTTTATCTCCCTATAACTATTCAATAGAGAAATTTTAATCCTGTAACCATATTGCTTCTGTGATGAAAGTCACAGTTTTAATAGATGCATGTAAATTTTTATAAAGTAATTATTTTTGAGTCTAAAATTGGGATTGAATAGTAATTATCTTTATTTAAGAAAGACACCCCCCTACTTTTGGGCCGTTTTTAGCTAAAAAGAGTGGGTGAATTTAGATTAAATTAAATGCGTTTGTAGCATTAAAAACCAAACAAACGTATCATTCATTTTTTATCGCTAGTCATTGTTTTTGGTCTGTTTTTTGTGTCGAATACTTTAATAAAAATTCGTGATGTATATTTTTCTTGGGATGGTAAGAGAGATATCTATGCTGGTGTCGACTTAGATATTCCTGAAGGAAAAATTACTGCCATTATGGGCCCAAGTGGTACGGGTAAAACGACCTTATTACGTTTAATAGGTGGACAACTCAAACCTACTAGTGGGAGTGTAGAAGTTGCCGGGCAAGAAATACCTAAATTAAAGCGTAAAGAACTCTATTTAGCGCGTCGAAAAATGGGTATGTTGTTCCAATCTGGTGCTTTACTCACTGATTTAAATGTATTTGAAAACATTGCTTTTCCAATTCGAGAACATTACGAATTTTCTGAAAGTATGATTCGCGATATTGTTTTGATGAAACTTGAGTTAGTCGGTTTGCGTGGTGCTCGTCAATTAATGCCTGCAGAATTATCCGGGGGTATGAAACGACGTGTGGCGCTTGCACGCGCAATTGCGCTTGATCCTTTTTTAATGATGTACGACGAACCCTTTACTGGTTTAGACCCTGTTACTTTAGGCACGATTGTATCCCTAATAAAGGAACTTAACGATGCCTTAGGGTTAACCAGTGTTATCGTATCGCATGATATTGGTGAGACTTTCTCTATTGCAGATCATGTGTGTATTTTATCGGAAGGTAAAGTCATGGCGACAGGCTCACCGGAAGAACTGAAGAATTCCGATTCAGCCTTTGTCAAACAATTTGTCAATGGTCATCCTGATGGACCAATGCCATTTCATTTTCCTGCAGATGAATATACACAGGATTTACTCGCAGGTAAGGATTTGTGAACGGTTTGTTTAATTTTCTGCAAAGCATTGGGGCTTTTGTGATTGATTCGTTGGCGAGTTTAGGCCGATCAGTTTCATTTTTAATCAATGTTTTATTAGGTTTTAAAGAGGTTGTTTTAAGGCCAAGTTTATTGGTTCGCGAGATCTATTCAGTCGGTGTTTTATCGTTATTGATCATCTTTTTCTCAGCAATTTTCGTAGGTATGGTAGTTAGCCTGTTAGGTTACACAATATTGGTTGATTTTGGAGGCGAGGAATCTTTAGGTCTATTAGTGTCTTTAACGTTGGTAAGAGAACTAGCGCCTGTACTTGGTGCATTACTGTTCTCGGGTCGTGCTGGATCAGCCTTAACTGCGGAAATCGGATTAATGAAGGCCACCGAACAATTAGCAAGTATGGAAATGATGGCGGTTGATCCGGTCCGTCGTATTGTTGCTCCACGATTTTTTGCAGGCTTGATATCATTACCAATTCTTACCATTATCTTTATGGCGGTAGGAGTTTATTCAGGCTATTTAGTCGGGAGTGAATGGAAAGGTGTTGATGCCGGTGCGTTTTGGTCACAAATTCAGAATAAAGTAGAATTTCGTCATGACATCATTAATGGCATCATCAAAAGTATTGTTTTTGCCTTTGTGGTGACGTGGATTGCGGTTTATCAAGGCTACAACGCAATGCCAACCTCAGAGGGTGTGAGTAGGGCGACAACAAACTCAGTGGTGTATTCGGCATTAGCTATTTTAGGTTTAGATTTTGTACTAACTGCAATCATGTTTGCAAGCTAGAAAGAGAGTTTAGGTAAGACTGAATTGGATGAAAATAACTAGAACTTCACGGTTTTTTCATCATAGTCTTACACAAATATCTCAATTAATAATTATATTTATAGGTTTTGTATATGAATTCTTCAAAAAAAGTAGAGGTATTAGTCGGCGCTTTATTTGTCATGGCGACTTTAGCATTAATATTTTTAGCATTGAATGTAAGTAACTTCTCCAAACTTAGTTCGGGTAAAGGATATAAAGTTACGGCACAATTTAATAATATTGGGGGCTTAAGTACAAAAGCTAAAGTGACTATGTCGGGTGTCACTATCGGACGTGTAACTGACATATCGTATGACAAGCAAGCTTTTCAAGCAGTAGTGACGATGGTTATTGATCCCAAATACGACTATTTGCCAGAAGATAGCCAAGCCAGTATCTACACTGCAGGTTTGTTAGGAGAACAGTATATTTCCCTAGAGCCTGGCGCTGAGGATGCGTCGTTAGTTGAAGG
>CALJIH010000194.1 GCA_937974135.1 uncultured Cocleimonas sp.
CTTCAGCCTGATCACTTAATGTAGTATTCATTAGGTAGATAATAATGGTGCAAGCTTTAATCCGAAAATCTGCCTGTGTTGCTGATCTAAAAAAACGCGCAAAGCGGCGCATTCCAAAATTTGCATTTGACTATATCGAAGGTGGATGTAATAGCGAATTAGCGATAAAAAACAATCGTGAAGCCTTAGACGATGTTTTTCTTCGACCTGAATACCTGCAAAGTTATAACAAACCCGAACTGGGTATTGAGTTATTGGGTCAAAAATATTCAGCACCTTTTGGTATTGCACCTTTGGGCCTAACAGGTCTAGTCTGGCCAGATGCTTCAGCAATGCATGCACGAGCAGCGTTAAAGTCGAATATCCCGTTTGTGCTGAGTACCGTCTCAACCATTTCAATTGAAGATGCGGCTAAGAACGCAAAAGAGAATTTTTGGTTTCAGCTTTATCCCCCCGCCGACGAAGAAATCTTAGATGATATGTTAGATCGATTGCGTAAAGTCGGTTGTCAAAATTTAGTCGTAACAGTAGATGTACCAACACCCAGTAGACGCATAAGTGCAATTAAAAGTGGACTTGCCGTTCCACCAAAAATTACGCTGAAAAGTATTTTAGAAAGTGTGGTACGACCACAATGGTCTATAAATACGGTGTTAGCAGGTTTGCCTCAATTCGCAACGCTTAGGCCTTATATAAAAGACGCTACAAATATCGAAGATATTGCCACATTTATTCGTGTGACATTACGAGATGTTGTTGACGAAAACACACTAAAAAGTCTGAGAAAAAAATGGCAAGGTAATCTCATTATAAAAGGCATTAGCCATGCCGATGATGCAATCGCCGTCAAAGAACTTGGAGCAGATGGCATCATCGTTTCTAACCATGGCGGTCGTCAATTAGATGCTTCCTTACCACCTGCTGAAACCTTGTCTGAAATAATAGATTCTGTCGGCTCTGATATAACTGTTATGGCAGATAGCGGTGTAGAAACAGGCGTCGATATTGCTCGATATCTCGCACTCGGTGCTGAATGTGTATTTGCAGGACGAGCGTTTCTTTATGGTGTTGCGGCACATGGTGAACAGGGTGCTGAACATTCTATTGATTTGTTGAAAGATGAATTAGAACAGGTGATGTCACAAGTACATTGTGGAATACCTGGATTAATGCATCAACATTTAGAGTAATAAGAGTTAGAAATCGATAAAAGTAGGGGGGTGTCTTTTAGATATTCTGAATTACTTTCAAACATAAAAAGGGACTGATAAATCAGTCCCTTTTTAATTCTAAGAGCTAGAAATCTAACTATCCAGCATAAAGATACCTTGGTAACCACAACGCTATCTGCGGGAAGGATACAATACATAGTAATCCAATCAACTGAATAACCATGAACTGCATCATACCTAGGTAGATGTCTTTTAGATCCCATTCAGGTACAACACCTTTCAGGAAGTAAGCAGACAATGCCACGGGAGGACTCAACCAGGCGGTTTGTAGATTCACCGCTACCAGTATTGCGAACCACACTAATAGATCAGTACGGTTAAGATCGAAAGCAGGACCCAGAGTTTCAACGACTGGTAATAAAATAGGAACGATAATCAAAACGATAGGAACCCACTCTAATGGCCAACCTAACAAGAAGATCAATGCCATGATGAGGAATAACGTCCAACCAGGAGATAGGTTAAATGACAGTAATAACTCAGTCAGCATCTGTGGCGTTCCAAGGTTCGAGAATACCGCACCGAAGAAGTTAGATGCCGCTACCAAGAACATAATCAGTACGCTGATTTCTAGTGTTTTAATTAATGCTTCGTAACCACCCGAAATGGTGAACTTGCCGTAAGCCATTGATAGAACAATTGAACCTAATGCTCCACAGGCTGCAGCTTCCGCTGGTGTTGCGAAACCCATAAGGATTGAACCCAATGCTGCTGCAATTAAAACAGTTGGGGGTACTAGTCCCATAAAGAACTCATACCAAAGGTCAGAGAAGAAGAAACCGTTTGGTTTTGCTTTTCTTGACCAAGCGTAAACAGCAAACATTACGAAAAGCCATAATATTGGAATGATTAATCCAGCTAATGGGAAGATTGCAAGAGAGCCTGCAGCACCTAAAGTACATAACCATATAAAGATAGCAAGGCCAACCATTACTAAAGCAACTTCTAAGGCATAGAATGGAGAAGTTTCTGGTTGATCTTCAGCGGCTAGAATAGGACCTAGGTTAGGATTAATCATACAACGACCAATCGTGTACAACATATAAAGACCCGCTAATAACATACCAGGGATAATCGCAGCACGGAACAGATCAGTGACCGGGACTTCAAGTACTGGACCCATTACAATCAACATGATTGAAGGGGGTATCAAAATACCTAACGTACCACCAGCGGTAATAGCACCTGCAGATAATTTAACGTCATAACCAGAACGATTCATGGTTTTTGCAGCCATGATACCGAGTATGGTTACTGATGCACCAACGATACCTGTTGCCGCAGCAAAGATCATTGATACGAATAATACTGCGATGAATAATGCACCGCGAGTACGCGACATCATCATTTGTACCGCGTTAAACAAACGCTCCATCAAACCAGCTGATTCCATCATGATGCCCATCAAGATGAATAGTGGAACAGCAACTAGCTGATCATCCAACATCGTTGAGTTAACCTGTAGCGTCAGCAAGAAGAAGGTTAAATTACTACTACCACCCCAAGTACCAAATACGAAACCTAGGAATAACAAGGTAAATGAAATTGGGAAACCAATGAATATTGAAAATAGCATTGCACCAAGCATTACCATTCCAATTAGAGGTTTAGATAAACCACCATCGCCAAATAATCCTGAGAACCATTCACCTAAAGGTAATGTATCTGGTAGGAATACTGCAATACAAATGATGGCTAGGATAATTAAGTAGAATGGGAATATTTTTAAGAACTTCGCTTCACGTTCTTTGCCCATTTGATGGAATGCACGGAATAATTCAGCAAAACCTTGAAGGAATAAGAGTAATGCACCAATTGGCATAAAGATACGAGCAGGCCATAGGTAGGGTGCCCATGTTGAATCACTGGCTTCTTCCCAGCGTCCAAATCCTTCCGTGATACCTTTAAAACCTACAGAGTCTAAAGTGAAATCTAACGAACTCCAGAAGAAAAAGAGCATTGAAGGAAAATAGAACAATAGATATAAAGTCGCATCTACTGTTGCTTGTGTTTTTGGTGTCCAATTTCTAAAGATGAAATCAGCTCGGATGTGAACGCCACGCATCAGAGCGTAACCTGCAGCACCCATAAATAATACGCCACCTAACATTCGGCTAACGTCATACGACCATAGGGTTGGACCTAGGCCCCATGCTCTTGCGGTATCTGCCATGTCATAAGAGGCTAATACCCCAAACATACTTCTTGAGAATACCTCGACAACCATAGCGATCATTAGTGGTATTAAGAATAGACAAATGATTCTTCCTGCCCATAGATTTAGTACATCTATAAAACCTGTGATCGGTCTCTGCCATGGAGTCATGTCTTCAGGAGTTTGACCGGGCTCTTCTGCGCGACGTTCTGCGATCAATTCGTCGGTGATATCTAATTCACCTATTTCTACATCATCTGCCATTTTATTATCCCTAAGTTAACTTTCAGAATTTATTATTATTATTTTAGATTTAATAAACTAAACCCTTCTTAGTGAAGGGTTTAGTTGTGAAGCTATAAAACTATAAAGTTTTAATTACTTCTTCTTAACAGAATCAGCGAACGCTTTACCTAGAGCAGCGTTAGATGCCTGTGAACCAGCCCAGTAAGGTACTGCGATTGCAGCGAAGTCTTTCTGTGACTGCCATACTTTTGCGAAGAACGCGTTCTCTTTAGCATTCTTCTCTAGAGATGCTTTAGCAGCACCCATGTAAGCAGGGAAGTAATCAGCTGGAGTATCGTGTAACTGAACGCCGTGGTTCTCAACTAAGTCTTTAAGTGCTTTACCATTCTCATAGATACGGTAAGACATTGCTTTTGAAAGTGATGCAGTAGCAGCAACTTCAAGTGACTTCTTCTCGTGGTCAGATAGTTTCTTGTAAACGTCACCGTTGATGTACATATCAGCGTTTACAACAACCTGATGCAGACCTTGTAAGTAGTAATGCTTAAGTACTTTCTGGAAACCGAAAACACTGTCTGGCTTTGGACAACACCACTCAGCAGCATCGATAGTACCTTTTTCAAGTGCTGGTAAGATATCACCACCACCCATAGCTACTGATGCAACACCGATGTCTTTGTACGTCTGACCAGGGATTCCTGGAGGAGTACGGAAACGGTACTTACGGAAATCATCCATTGAGTTAATAGGCTCTTTGAACCAACCTAGAGCTTCTGGACCAACAGGCTGAAGCATGAAACCTTTAACGTTCATACCCATCTCATCCCAAAGCTGGTCGTATAATTCTTTACCACCACCGAACTGGAACCAAGAAACAAATGCGATGTTATCGATACCAACACCTGCACCAGCAACTGGTGAACCAAATAGCATTGCAGCTGGGTGCTTACCTGACCAATAGTGAGTCCAAGCAAAACCACCTTCTACAAGGCCTTTGTCTACAGCGTCAAGGGTTTCTTTAACGCCTACAACAGCGCCTGCGGGTAATACTTCAATTTTTACAGAACCACCAGTTAGATCTGAAACATCTTGTGCGAAGCTTTTAAGCATTGTAACTTCGTCAGCTTTAGCAGATATAACAGATTGAACACGGATAGTTGTTACTTTATCAGCTGCTTGAGCAACCATTGATGAACTAGCTAAAGTTAGTCCAACTGCTGCTGTAACGGCAGCTTTTGTCAATTTTGAAAAAACAGACATTTCATTCTCCTCATGGTAATTGCTTCCACTTTTTAAAGAACCCCCCACCAGTGAAAGCAAATAAATGCGGGGTATTAAACTATGACAATAGTTACACTAACTATAGTCAAGATTTTAAAAATATTACGTTTTTTTAACTAATTGATGAAAGATTGAATGACTGTTTTCATTCCTACAAATTCATCAACTCCAAACCATCCATCAAATAACATTTTTCCTGTTAGAAAGATTAAATAAATTAGACCTGCATACGCGAGCCATGGGTATTTATTCATAATTCTCATTATCATAGTGGCAAAAAACGCCATGAAGATGATGGAAAGGACTAAACCGAATACCATCAATGTTCTGTTATCTTTAGCAATAGCAACTATTGCGACAACATTATCGATCGACATGGATACATCAGCAATAGTTATGGTCAGCATAGCCTGCCAGAATTGTTTTCTAGGGCTGCCTTGATAACCTTTTGCAGTGAGTGCTTCCTCAGCTTTTTCGGTATGATCAGCTCGAATTTCTTTGTAAAAGCTCCAACAAACCCATGCTAGTAGTAATCCACCGATAAATAAAATCCCTTTTATGGCTATCAAGTAGCTTGCAATGATTGCAAAAAATATCCTTAAGCCGGCCGCGAGTGCCATACCAGTAATAATGGCCCTTTTGCGAAGTTCGGGGGAGAGGCCCGCGGCAGCCATACCTATAATTAAGGCATTGTCACCAGAGAGAAAAATATCAACTATTATGATTTGCGCCACACCAGCAGGGTCTGCCAAAATAACATTTATTAAATTTGTTATTACATCTAACACTATAAACTATCCTTATTTATAATCTTTTTGGGACTTATCGGGGGTATTTGATAAGTTATGTAAGCGCTTACATCTAGTATAGATGTGATTAAAGAAGATTGCATTAGAAGATCTACGTTTATTGTAAATCTATACT